>JBBIUW010000148.1:0-6562 GCA_037440045.1 Sphingobacteriaceae bacterium | reverse complement strand
AAATGGTGCCAGTAACTTTGCACCACAAATTTCAGCAGCCATTACAGAAGCACCTTCAATAAAAGAAATAGTATATAATTTATTTTTATGAAGCATCAATATTAAATATACATATTGTTATCTTCATCATAAGACGCACTTGTACCGTAACCCAAACGCTTGCCAGTTCGTAAATTAATGCTACTTACTTTTTCCTGAATTTCATTAACAGAAACTTCTCTCACTTGATCAATAGGTGGGGTAAATAAATCAAACGTAATAGCATAAATAATTAAGTCATTAATAATTTCCAAAAGCTGTTCTTTATTTAAAGGAGCATCAGAAAAAGAAGAGTACTTAACACCAATAGGACCTTTAGCTTCGATAAAGAATTTCATTTCTCTATTAATAAATATTCTACAAACTATATATCCTAAATCATTTAAACGATTATACTTAAACGAATCTGCTAAAAAATTATAAACGTTAATAATCCCGCAATAAGAATTGTATTCGTTTTGTTTCACATAACCTGTTCTAAACATTGCATGCGATTTTTCAAATTCAAAAACATTAGTATGCATAAAAAATTCAAGCATGTCACCTGCAACTTTTAATTGCGTAGCATAATTATTTGTTTCTGAAGATGATACTACTATTCTTTTATCAATTACTTGTGTTTCTTTATTTAAATCTTTAGCAATTTCATCTACACATGACTTTACCAAATCAAAAGCCGCTAATGTGTTTCTAAACACATCCTGCTTCATAACAGATTTTTCTTTTAATAATTTTAATATATGTTCTTTTTGATTTTGTATCGTCTCGTTCATTTTAATAACAGATATTTCGTATAATAAAAGTAAGTATTATTCAATTAATTTAAAAGCTGAGTACTTGGTTTAACAGCTTCATAAAGTGTTTTATGAATTTTACCTCGAATACCTAGTTTAGCTAATTTATTTTCGTCGGCACTTGGAAATACACGGTTTGATAAAAAAACAAATATCAATCCATTTTCAGGGTCTGCCCAAGCAAATGTACCTGTAAAACCACTGTGGCCAAAACTCTTTAAACTGCACTCTTTAGTAACAGGACTTTCTTTCTTAGGGTCAAACTCTGGTTTATCAAAACACAAGCCTCTTCTATTATCAGAGAATTGAGAACTAGTATATTGTTTTATTATTGTACTATCTAAAATTTGTTTTCCTCCATACTGTCCTTTATTTAAAAGCATTTGCATCACAATGGCTACATCGTTGGCATTACCAAATAACCCTGCATGCCCAGCTACTCCACCCATTAATGCAGCTCCTTGATCGTGAACGTATCCTCTCACTAATTGTTTTCTAAATTTCAAATCATTCTCTGTTGGTGCAATTTGATTTTCGGTATAAACAGATAATGGTAAATAGGTTAATCCTAGATTCATTGGTTTATAAAACTGAGCTTGTACATATTTATTTAAAGGCGTTTTAGTTAATTTTTCAATCAATATTTTAGAAAAATAATAACCAATATCGCTATACACATATTTACAAGTCTCTTCCATTTTACAACTCATAATTTGGTTGTAAATAGTGTCATTAAAATCTTTTACTACATATAATCCTTTAGCTACCTGAACAGGAAACTGTTCAGAGTAAGTATCGCTATAGTACCCAGATTTATATTCGTTTTTTTTATCTACTGTTTTTTGCCAAAATGGTAACCAAGCAGGTAATCCAGATTGGTGAGTTAACATATCTTTATAATGAATATTTGATTTATTAGTTCCTGATAATTCTGAAAAATAATAATCCAAATGTTGTTCATAATCAAATTGTTTTTGTTCGGATAATTTCATTAAAGCCAAGGATGATGATAAGATTTTAGTTAATGAGGCTAAATCATAAACAGTATGATCGTTAACCTTTTCGGCATTAGCATCATACGTTTGTTTACCAAAATTTTTGTGATAAAATACCTGACCATCTTTAATAGCAATAATTTGACAACCAGGATAAGCATTTTCTTTAATTCCTATCTGAGCAATTGAATCAACTTGCAACAGTTTTTTAGAATCTACACCTATTTGTTCGGGAGTAAAACATATTGAACTCTAATTTTTTTTTAATTCAATACTTGTTCCTGCTTTAAAATAATTTGTACTTACTGGCAATGTTCCATTAACCGTTATAGCTCCCATAATGGCATCTGCTGCTGCTTTTTGGCTAAATTGACTATATTCATAAACAGTAAGTAAGGCTTTTGATTTTTGAATATTTGCTAGCTTATTTATTAAGTAGGGATTGGAATACATGCATGTAATTGTATTTTTTTCTTGACAAATTTTTGATACCAATTCCATGCTACTTGCACTACAGCCAAAGTCTTTTTCGGGCTTATAGGATGTTTTATTAATTTGCAAAATCACCCAATTGTAGTTTTTTAGTTTTGCTATCAATGTATCTATTTCCTTTTTAGAAGCATCATGTTCAACACCTAAATGCGTAATCTTCGCATATTTATTAATTGTAGATGAAAACACATTTTCTTTTGCATCACCCACAGAAACCTCTACAATTTTCATCGTATCTAATCCTTGTAAAGGCAAAACATTATTTTGATTTTGTAATAAAGTAACTGAAGCTTCTGCTAGTTTAGTGTTCATCACAAAAGATTCTTTCGTATTTAAATCTGTATATAAATTTTTAGGATTTACAAATTGATTTTTATTTAAACCACACCAGTATTTAGCCTTTAATATTTTTTTACATCGAGCATCAATATCATCTTGAGTAATTTGACCTTTTGCAATTGCCAACTTTATTTGCTCCATAGCTTTAGGAACATTTTCAGCAAATAATAACACATCATTTCCTGCCAATAAAGCTTTCACATCAACCATACCAGGCTCATAAAAACTAGCAACCCCCTTCATGTTTAATGCATCTGTAAAAATTAATCCTTGAAAGCCTAATTGTTTTTTTAATAAATCCTGCACGATGTATGGAGATAACGTGGATGCTGTATTTTTAGTCGTATCATAGCATGGTACAAATAAATGAGCAACCATAATACTTGATAACCCTTGATTAAATAATTGTTGAAATGGATATAATTCTAATGTATCCATACGTTCTTTACAAGCACTAATAACGGGTAAAGTTTTATGCGAATCACTGTCGGTATCTCCATGCCCTGGAAAATGTTTTCCATTTGCCATCACTCCTTCTGCTTGTAATCCTTTCATGTACATTACTGCCTTATTGGCTACATTATATTTGTTTTCGCCAAAACTACGCATGCCTATTACTGGATTTAAAGGATTATTGTTTACATCTGCCACAGGAGCAAAATTTACATGAATTCCCATACGTTTACATTCTCTAGCAATTTGTTTTCCCATATAATAAATCAAGGAATCATTTTTAATAGCACCTAATGTCATTTGACGGGGATATTTTGGTGTGCTATCCAATCGCATGGCTAAGCCCCACTCTCCATCTATCGAAATCAACAAAGGAGTTTTGGCTTTATTTTGATAATAGTTATTTAATTTGGCTTCACGATATGGGCCACCTTGCATAAATATTAAACCACCAATATTGTATTTTTCTACAAGTTCTCTAATTTCAGCAACATGTTTCATGTCTTTATTACTATACGCAGCTACCATAAATAATTGCGCCAAACGTTGATCTGGAGTTAATGAATTAAAAACAGAATCTACCCAACGAGATTCTGAAATCAAAAAATCAGGGGTAGTTTTAGTTGCATGCTTTTTTGAAACAAAAGCCATAACAACCACTGCAGTAAAGGCAAGTAAGATTTTAAAAACAAATTTAATCATGTTGTTAATTTACAATGATTAGTTTCTTTTAAATTTACGAAAATGGATTGTTTTTAACAGATAGGTTTTGATAGAGAAGCGTTAAAGATTCTTAATTACTTTACTCTTCCTGAACTTACATAGGTTTGTTTAAAATAGGGCTCGTTCAGGTCACTAATCATTACACCTTTTTTTGTGGAAGCATGTACAAACTTATGATTTTGTAAATACACGCCCACATGAGAAATACTTTTACCATTTGTATTAAAAAACACTAAATCACCTTCTTTTAAATCCGATTCTTTTATTTTCTTTACCTCATTTACTAAATCTTTAGTGTTTGATGAAATTGTTTTTTTATAGACAGCAATATATAATGCAGCGGTTAATCCAGAACAATCAATTCCTGATTTGTCCTTTCCTCCATATTTATATTTAACGCCATACCAATCATTAATAAATTGATATAGTTTTTCGTTTTTAATATCCGACTCAGAAACACCGAGTTTTTCGGCATATTTTTTCTTTAATCCACTTGATGTTTTTGTGGTAGGTTCTGTTGTTTTTGAAACAGTTTGCTGATGTTTACAAGACACCACATATAATAAGCTTATGCTTATTATCACATATTTAAAAACAATTTTCACTACTTAAAAATAAGTGTAAACTGTTTTTTGAAATTAAATAAAAGAAAATGTTTTATACAAAGCTTTGTTTACAGCTCCTGCCCCACCTCACTATAATAGTGTTTAGAAAACTTTGTGATGACTCTATATGCGATATATGCAAAAATTGGTGCTGCTAACACATCGTAACTATAGTGTACATGCTGCACAACTACTCCTATAGATACGGCGATAGCTGACAACAAGAATAACACTTTCATTATTTTGTTTTGGGCAAAAAAGAAAAATAAAAATAAGGTAGCCGCATGTCCACTAAAAAATAAATCTTTTAAATTCTCATTACCTGCATAAAACGTATGTGTTAAAAAAGCATCTCGTAGTGGAATAATAGCTGAAGGTGGATCAAGAGGAACAAAAAACAACGTAATTACTCTTAATAAAGTTAAAGAACCATACATTTGAACTAAATGGAGAAAACGATATGGAGATGCTATCGCATAAATAACCCCCACTAAAGCGGTTAAATACGTTACAAAAAATATAAAATCAGAAACATCTCGGGGTTTGATAAAATTTAAGATAGGATCATAAAATTTATGACCCTGACGTGTTTCTATATATGCTAAAAGTGATGCAAAACCAGTTAAAATAATGCTCACGACAATCACTGAAACTACAAATTTGTTTCTAAAATGTTTATCTGCAAAAGCTATTTTCCAATTATACAACATGGGGCAATATTAACGATTTTTTAGCCTAAAAAGACTTAAAAAGTTTTAAAAATCAAATGGTTATCAACAATATCAAGTTTTTTTATTTAGTAAAACTACCGCAACCTCGGTATTTTTTTCCTTTATAACTCACATACACTGTTCTATCTCGTTTATCGCCACTTCCAGGATCTACGCAGGGTTTATTATCAATATTTACCATTACATTTTTACTTAAATCTTTTTCACCTTGTACGCCAAAAATAAATCCATCTTTATGATCTAATCCTTCAAATTTTTGATCAAGCATTATTAAACTATCTTTCCCGTAATCCACTACCAATCGTAGTTTATCCGAGTAAAACTCAGCAAACCATCCAGGTTCTGTGCCACTTGCTTTAAATAATAATTTACTAGGCTGAGCCTCATCCATTTCGGCTAATGTATTTAAAGCATCTACTTTTGATGTAGAAATTTCAACATTGGAAATGGTATCTTGTCCCTGAGTAATTGTTTTTTCACTTGAAGAATTAACTTGAGTACAAGCGGTTAAAGCAATAATAGCTGAGCAAAATATAATAGATATCTTCATAGCATAAACTTACAAATTATTTTAGAGGAATGAACTAATAAATTACTTTTAATGATTTACCTTTGACAAAAATCATAAAAATGAATTTACAATTTGATATCATAGAAATACTTAAAGTAACCATGGTGCTTTTTGCAGTGATTGATGTTATTGGCTCTATACCTGTTATTATTAGTTTAAAACAAAAAACTGGTAGTATTAATGCTTCAAAAGCATCTTTTGTGTCATTAGGAATTATGATTGTGTTTTTATTTTTGGGTCAAACCATTTTAGATATCATTGGTATTTCTATTGGCGATTTTGCCATAGCAGGTTCTATTTTACTATTTATAGTGGCTTTTGAAATGATTTTGGGAGTTCAAATTGCCAAAGATGCTATGCCTGCAACGGCAGCTGTAGTTCCTTTAGCCTTTCCATTAATTGCTGGAACTGGAACCTTAACCACTCTTTTATCCATCAGAGCAGAATATAATATTGTATCCATTATTACAGCAATCTGTTTAAATGTCATTATCGTTTATATTGTGCTTAAAAATTTAAATAAAATCGAAAAAGTACTAGGTGCTGGTGGTATAGCTATTATTAAAAAGGTATTTGGTATTATTCTTCTAGCTTTAGCTATTAAATTATTTAGAAAATATACTGGTTTGTAGCAATGAATTATTGACTTTGAGAGCCTTAATACAAGGGAAAATACATTAAAAACCAACAGCTAACTGAAAGAATATTATTGTTTAATGACTTTAACCGTTTTTTTATTGAATTTATCCTCAATAGTTAAAAAATACATACCTGCCGAAAGATTTTGTAAATCAATTTGATTTGAAAATGGTGATGAAAA
>JBBIUW010000147.1:0-6579 GCA_037440045.1 Sphingobacteriaceae bacterium | reverse complement strand
AGAGGCTGTTAATACTGTAGTTTTTCCATCATAAATTAATCCAGGAGGGCTGTCAATATAATAGGCACAGTTTGTACAAGGACCAGCATTTGCAGAACCATTATTTACATTTTGAATGGATACAACATTTGAAGTTGTTGTAGTTACAGGAAGTAATGCAGTATTAGTTTGGTTATAGTTTCCTCCCGCTGGATTTGGACCAGATAATACAAATCCAAATACATCATTAATTGTTCCAGTTGCATATTCAGGATATTCTTCGGACGCAAATACATAGTTGATACTTAGAGTAGCGCAAGTAGGTGTTAATTGAAATGTCATGTAACAGCCATCATAAGTTGTACCACCAGATAATGTATTACCAAGAGCAGATCCTGCACCTCCTGCACTGCTATTGTCAACACTAGTATTCCCAGTTGGCGGACCAGCTACATTACTAGCACTTCCTGTTGTTAATAAAATCCCAGAATTTAAAGTTCCCCCTAAAGCCGTAGCTCCATTATTAAAAGTAGCATATGCACCTGCAGGACATGTTAAACTTAAGCTGGTAACAGTAACCCCATTCCCTTGTAATAGAGCTTGCATTTGTGCAATAGTTGGATTTATAGAAGTGGTTATTTGTCCAAAAAAATTTGAAAACAAAACAATTAGTATAGATGAAAGAACTATTTTTCTCATAAAAATGGCTATGTATTTTATCCAATAAATATACTCATAATCAACTAATTACTTTAATGAAAAGTGTTTTAAACGAGTGAAAGTGTGTTTTGGGTTAGGGAACGAAATAGGAACCGAATAATGATAAATTATTGGTCTTAAAAGAGTACTTTTGCACAAATTTTATTTATGATACATTTAGGAAAAACCAATACATTAACCATTTTACGTCAAACACCTCCTGGAATGTTTTTGGGAGATGATGAAAATGAGGTGGTTTTATTACCTAATAAATTTATTGAACCTGATTTTGAAGTTGGACAACAAATAGAAGTATTTGTTTACAGAGATTCTGAAGATAGATTAATAGCTACTAGATTAAAGCCCTATGCTGAAGTTAATCAATTTGCTTTTTTAAATGTTTCGGAGGTAAGTAAAGTTGGTGCTTTTTTAGACTGGGGGTTAGAAAAAGATTTGTTTGTGCCTTTTAAAGAGCAAAAACATAAAATGCTTGAAGGTTATAGTTACGTTGTGTATATATATATTGATGAAATAACAGAACGAATAGTAGCTTCCAGTAAATTAAATAAATTTATTAGCAATGAAGTTTTAACTGTTAATCAAGGAGATGAAGTTGATTTGTTAGTATATAACGAGACTGATTTAGGGTTCACCTGTATTATTAATGGTGCGCATAAAGGATTGATTTATCACAATGATGTGTTTACCGATTTAGCTGTTGGTGATATTGTTAAAGGGTATGTGAAATTAGTTAGGGATGGAAATTTAATAGATTTAAGTCTTCAGAAAATTGGATTTAAACATGTGCTTTCTTCTACTGAAAAAATTTTAGAATATTTAAAATCACATGATGGATATTTAGAATTGAATGATAAAAGTTCACCTGATTTAATAGAAAGAAGATTTGACATGAGTAAATCTACTTTTAAAAAATCGATTGGTATCCTATATCGTCAACGCAAAGTTACTATTCATGATGATGGTGTTAGATTAGTAGCAGAGACAGAAGGAGAAGAAACTAAAGGCGTTTAATCGTTTAAATGTACTAAATCATTTTTTGTAAAAATTCTCACAGGGTAGATAGCAGCTAAAAATCCAATACCCATCACTAATGCTATTATCCAGATAAAATCTTTCCACTGCATTTCGATAGGATAAAAGGGAATTACCGATTGGTCATCAAAGGTTACTAAATGAAATTGTTGTTGAAGAATACAAACGGTTATTCCTAAAATTAAACCACCTAAGGCTCCTACAGAGGTAATCAAAAATCCTTCTTTCATAAATATGTTGCGTATAAATTGCTGATCAGCCCCTAAATTATAAAGTGTTTTAATATCTTTTTTCTTTTCAATAATAAGCATGGTAAGAGCTCCAATAATATTAAATGTAGCTATTATCAAAATAAAGGCAAGTATTAAAAATGTCCATAATTTTTCTGTTTTTAATGTTTTAAATAATACATCATTCAGTTGAAATCTATTTTTCACAATGTATTCGTTGCTCAATTGTTCTTCTAATAATTTTTGCACAGATTCTATTTCTTCTTTATTTTCTACTCCAATCTCTATAGATGTGAATGAGTTGGGACAGTCAAATAATTGTTGAGCGGCTTTTAAATCAATTAATACATATTTATAATCAAAGTCATCGTTTAGTGAAAATATACCAGCTGGACTAATTGATATTTTATTGAAAGCGTCTTCAGGATTAATACTCTCCACTTTTCCTCTCATTGGAGCGTATATAGAGATTGGAGAAACAAAATCATTTATATTAACACCTAACTTATTGGCAACTCCTCTTCCAAAAACTCCGTAATATTGGTTGTTATATTCAAAACGATAGGTTCCTTCATAAACAACAGTATCGAACTGAGTTAAATTTTTAAATTCAGAATCAGTGCCTTTTATAGTAATTACAGCTTGCTTATCATCTAGTTTTATTAAAGCATTCTCTTCAATAGAGTAGGATATATGCTTAATACCCTTTACATTTTCTAATTTATTTGCAATTTGATTATTGGTAATGTATTTAGAATTTACTGCTGTGATTTTTAAATCGGGTTCAATGGCATGGTATAAATCTGCAACTACAGAGGTAAGTCCATTCATCGCCGACAAAATAATCACTAAAGCAGCAGTGGTAATAGCAATCGCAACAATGCTAATCCAGGATATAACATTGATGGCGTTAGTTGATTTTTTTGAAATCAAGTAACGTTTTGCTATGAAAAAAGAAAGATTCAATGATTATAAAACTAACAAGGTAAAATTAGAAACTTTTAAGTTTTAATGAAATAATAATTTTGTTTAATAAATTATACAGATGCTTTACTCAATATATAGGTTTATAATTAAGTATTTGTTAAATTTGATAAACTTTAAACCTATTAATTCATGAAAAAAAATTTACTTTTTGCTGCTATTTTAACTAGCGGTTTCTCTCAATTATCGGCTCAATGTGTTATTGGTGCAGCTTGTACGCCTAGTGCACAAGGATATTGTACGACTCCTGCCGAGAATACAAATGTGCCAAATGGAACTGTTAATGTTGCTTATAGTACTGATATTCAGTTTACTTTAGCTACTAGTTTAGGTGGTTTTGCCACAATTACAGATGCTACAATTATTTCTGTAACAGGATTACCTTCAGGCTTTGCTTATACTACAAATCCTGCAAACGGTAATTTTGCTGGAGGCTCAAGTGCTTGTATGCAAATAACAGGTACTACTGCTACTGCAGGAACATATACAGTAGCGGCTTCTTTCTCGGTTAATACAAGTGTAATGCCTACAACACAAACATTAAAATGGTTTTTAACTATTGATGCCCCAACAGGAATTCAATCATTTAATCAATCATCAAATGTATATGTGTCGCCAAATCCTGCAACATCTGAGTTAACAGTTGCTTCATCATTACATATTGGGAAAGTTCAAATTATAGATGCATTAGGAAACATTGTTTTAAGCGAAAATGGTAATTATGCAACACAAACTAAAATTGATATTTCTAATTTAGCTAAAGGCGTTTATTTTATTCAAATAAACGATGGATCAAAAGTATCTACACGTAAGTTTATTAAGGAATAAAATTCTTTTTCTGAAAACAAAAAAGCCCAGTATTTTTACTGGGCTTTTTTTATTTAAAAAACTAAATATTAAAGATGACTAATATCATAGAATGTAATTAAAAAGTCAATTAATTTTACAGTCAAAATATTTTATGAAAAAAATTATTCTTTCAATTATCATTGTTTCTTTCATCTTTGTAAAAGTAAAGGCACAGTGCTCTATAACATCATCGTGTAATACAGGAACAGTAGGCTTTTGTTCATTTCCTTCTCCATACTCTAATTTATCAAATGCTACTGAGGGCGTTTTGTATAATGAGAATATTCAAATGAGTGTTGGGTCTGTCGTATCAGGATATACAATTTCAAATGTTCAAATTACCTCAATCACAGGACTCCCTTCAGGGGTAAGTTATACAACCAATCCCGTGGGAGGAGTGTTTTTAGCAAATTCAGATGCTTGTGTTTTGTTATCAGGAATTCCTGCTCTTGGAGCTGTTGGTAATTATACTATCTCGGCTAATTTAGTAGTGATGACCAATGCAGGCCCTTTTCCTAGTTCTGTAAATTGGCAATTAGTTGTTAATCCCCAATATTCGGGATGTGTTATTGCTCCAACATGCTCAATTTCTTTTGCAGGATATTGTACAACACCAAACGAAAATACGTATTTGCAAAATGCTAATGAATTATCTGCATATAGTTCAGATATTCAAATCAGTTTGGGAACGATGATTTCAAATATTTATCCAATTAATAATGCAACATTAACAGCTATATCTGGTTTTCCATCAGGTTTAAGTTATTCCGTTAACCCTTCCATTGTTATTAATGGTGGATCTAATGCTTGTATAAATATTCAAGGTATACCAACAATAGGCTCTTCAGGAAATTATACTCTTACAGCGAGTGTGCTAATTGCATCAGGTACTACCACTCTAAATGCTCCGCCTATTATATGGTATTTAACAGTTAATCCATCATCAACTACAAATGTAAAATCTATTAATAAAACTGTTGATATTTATATTTTTCCCAATCCTGCAACATCTGAGCTAATAATTACATCATTATCATATATTGGAAAAATTCAAATTGTAGATGCTTTAGGGAAAGTAGTTTTTAGTGATAATGCTAATTATGCTGCACAAACTAAAATTGATATTTCTAATTTAGCTAAAGGCGTTTATTTTATTCAAATAAACGATGGATCAAAAGTATCTACACGTAAGTTTATTAAGGAATAAAATTCTTATTTTGAAAACAAAAAAGCCCAGTAAAAATACTGGGCTTTTTTTATTAGGTTTAATATTACATAGGTTTATTAAATAATGCGTTTATTTTTTCAGCATAATCATACGAGTCATCGATGAAAAAATGTAATTCAGGGATGATTCGAACTTGTTTTCCAATGCTAAAGCCAAGCATTTTTCTGATATGTTGTTTTTGTTCGTTAATAGATTTGAATAAAGCATTAACGTCCTGATTGGCCATAATACTCAAATAAATTTTAGCAGAGCTTAAATCAGAACTTACACGAACAATTGTTACGGTAATAAACCCATTATTAAATAATGATTTTGAATTAGCTCTAAAAATTTCAGCTAACTCCTTTTGTAATAATTTGGCAACTTTACTTTGTCTTACACTTTCCATGTCGTAAAGGTAATGAAATTATTATTGTTTTAAACCAAGGATTCAACAGGAGTACAAACATTATTTTCGCACACATAACACTTTAATTTGTCTTTAAAAATGTATGGTTTGTAAATAGACTTGCCTAAAAGCATTCTTAAACATTCTTGAACCCCTTCAATAATACTTGGATGAGGATGCATCATATCTGCTAATTCTCTAATTCCTTGATTTGTATGAATTAAATAAGCAACAGCTTGTATGGCAGAGCTAGCATGTTCGCCAACAGCTCTCATTCCTAATATCCTCATGCCATTATCATTCGTTACAATAATTTTAAAAAATCCTTTGGTTTTACGCATGGCTATAGCTCTGGCATTGGTGCTATAGTCTAATTTTACAACTTTATGAGCAATCCCCTTTTTGTTACAATCTTGTTCGCTCATGCCAACACTTGCTACTTCAGGGTTTAAAAACATGATTGTAGAAATGTTTTGATATGATAATGGTTTAATGGTAGGACCAAACATTCTCACAACAGCATGTCTAGCTTCTCTTTCTCCAACATTTACAAGTGCCATTTCTGTAGTAACATCTCCTGCTACATATATATTAGAAATGTTTGTTTGTGTGTCATCGTCCCAAATACTGCCTCTATCGTTAAGTTTTACACCAGCATTCTCTAAATTTAAACCTTCAACATTAGCTACTCTACCAACTGATACTAATGCTTTATCCACATTAATGATTTCAGTTTTACCATCTTTATATTCTAGCTCATATTGAACTTGCCCATTTTTTATTTCCATTCGTTTTAGAGATGAGCCATGGTGGATAGTTGCTCCATGTTTTTCTAAACTTTCACTAATCAACGAGGCTACATCTTCGTCTTCAAATGGTAAAATTCGTTCAGCTTTATCAATTAAATACACTTTTGTTTTTCCCATGTTTGAGAAAATGGTTGCAAATTCACAACCAATAACTCCAGCTCCTAATACCACTAAACTTTTTGGTAATTCTGTTAAGTTTTTTACCCCATCACTAGTCATAATAATTTGCTCATCGATAGGAATATGTGATAAGTATCTTGGACGACTACCAGTTGCAATTAAAATGTAATCTGCACTTACTTGCTTAATAGTTCCATCTTCTTTTTTGATTTCAATACAAGTTTTATTGATGAAAGATGC
>JBBIUW010000146.1:0-6623 GCA_037440045.1 Sphingobacteriaceae bacterium | reverse complement strand
ATTAAACCACGAAAATCAAGATGACCCTCCTTGCGGTGGCAAGATCATTTTGAACATCACTTGTGATGGTTCAAAATTAACCAAAGCGGATGCTGGGTATAATACTGAATTAACTCAAGAAGTTTGGGTAACAGCCAAAATGACTAAAGCTGATTCGGGGAAGATTACTGACGTTGACGTGAATGTTCACGAAAAATGTGGTTCAAAATTAACTAAAGCCGATTCAGGCAAAGCTTAAAAAATAGATTATGTCAACACACAATAACATAGAAAGCGGAACTATTCTGGGTACTGTTTCCGGGACGGTTTTAACCGTAGCTGTGAACGTGGGTTCATCAGATATTTTAAAAACAGTTATTCTTGCTTCACTTGGTGCGGTGGTTAGTTTTAGTGTATCATTGTTATTGAAGTGGTTGGTTAAGAAATTTAAGTAAGGAAATTATGCAAATTATAAAAGGTCGCTTTAAGCGACCTTTTTTTGTTACTTTTATTATAAATAGTAAACCCTAACTGTTATAGCAATTAAATATTATGCCATGGATGATTTACAAAATGTTATAGACAATTTTTCATTAATTTTTATTGATAAAAAAGATAAAGAAAAAATCATACTCAAACTTGATAGCAAAAACACACACTATACTTTACACTTTGGTACAAAATCGAAAGTGTTAGATATACATAAAACTATTGAATTACCTGGTAACGAAAAAAACTATGAAACCATAATAAAAATAAACCACTTTACCCTTGGAAGAGTAGTATTTGTTTTAAAAGGAATGATTAATCTTGTTGAATCAACATTTTTTAATAATAAAGTGAATTCTTCATTTTTGAGACGTTATAAAATTATAGCACAATCGTTAGATGAAATAGATTTGAATAATACTCAGGTAATGGATTTTAATGAAAAGAAAGCAAAATTGAAATTCAATAAAGATGGCAAAATGGATTCTCTTCTTAACCTATTTATACCGATTAACAAAGAGATGAAAGCCGCGCCCTATATGTTATGGAAAAACAAAAGGGGCAATTTAACAAGTGCTGGCTTATTGTTCGTGGTATATACTAACGAAGGGAATAAACAATTTTATTACACTACTAAAAAAATGTATAATCTATTTATAAAAACAATGTTTTTAAAAATTCTCACTACATTGGAAAGTAATGCGTCTTTAGACAACAACATATATAGTGAACTAAAAACATTATATGAACAGAAGTATAATAAGTATCTTATTTAGTAAGCTAACTAACAAAATAATTTATGGCAACTTTATTGCTTTTTTAAATATTTATAAAATAAAGATTTGCGCAGCTGCATAAGGTAGGTTAATTGAGTTTGTAAATTGGTTTGCAAAGCATCAATTTGAGCTAATGATTTTTGAACATCAGAAATTGAACGATTGCCTGTGCTAATTGAATTTAAAACCTCCTCTAAAACATCAATTACATCACCTAAGCGGACAAACTCGATAACTGAACCTTTGAGATGCTTGCGAAAGAAACGAAGCTCCCATAAGCCTAAAAGCAGAAAATAGAAGTACTCTTTTTCATTTTCATCATCCGCCAGGAAAACAAATGAATTACAAACATAATGTTTGAATGGCTTACCTGAGTTGAGCCCTTTATTTAAAATAAAGAAATGTGGTTGGTTGTAGATTTTACCTGATTTGTGGGTTTTGATTTTTGATTTAAGCATAATTATAGATTTAAAAATTATGCTGCCCTGCATGGCGCTATCGCGCAAGCCCCCTAATATTTTGAAAAGAAAAAACCAAAAAAACTGAACTAAAAAGCCCAGAAAAAAATGAAAAAAGAAAGCATTTTGAAAAAGGCTTGGAACGAGAGGTTGCAAGGTTTTTGCATAAAAAATACTACCTGAATGAAGCGAGTTAAAACTATGCCAAATAAAAAAGCGAAATGAAGTGTGGAGATTTTTTATGCAAAATTCATCTTGACCTTGCATACCAAAAGTGAAGAGCCTTAATTTGCTGCACTTTTTTTATTTTTGAACTTAAGAAGAAATCAGATTAGTAATTTTTTTAAAAAGAGTAGTCGTATTACCTATTTCCTCAGTATATGTATCCATCCAATAGCCTTGATGAACGAGATAACAACCTGTTCTTTGAATACGAATGAGCATTGAATTGAGTTCATCTGACTCAATTTTTAAGGTATTGATAACCTCATTTCTAAAATCTTCCCAATATAACATTGTTACTTGTATTGGATTTTGAACTACTCCATTTAGCTTATATTCAGACTCACCTTCTTCTGGTAAAAATCTTTGCTCGTATTTGTATTTTAGTGATAAAATAGCAAACTCTCGTTCGCTTAAATCATTCAAAACAGCAGTATAATCCTCGAATTGATCAAAGTCAATTTTATCTGCTGCTAATTGCAAAACAATATTTGCAAATTTTTTCACTTTTTCATCTGTTCTAGTTCTTGATACATAATTTAAGGTTGAATAAAAAGAATATAAAAAATCGTTAGAGTTAATTATGTTGGCAGACAAAGTCAAAGAACCGTTATTTAATGCGTCAAAAAACGCTTTTGCTCTTGCAGCTTTCATATTATTTAATTGTACACTTACATAAGAGTCAACTGCCGAACCTCCTGGCACTAATTTAATTAATGATTTAATAATAGGGTTTTTCTCATAAGATTCGGAAAGTAAAATCGCTTCAGTTTTCATAAGTTAATGATTTACCTAAAATTACAATTATTATTTTAAAGGTAAAACAGCCTTGAGCGGTGGGTTGAGGTTGCAAATAGTGAATGAAGTGAAAGTGCATCCTGCAAGGTGCGCTGAACGAAATGAATGGTTTGCAATCCGATGTGCGGCGAGCCACCTGCGAGTGGAGCGAGGGTGGGCAGCCCTGGAGCATGAGGAGGGTACGACGAATGCGGGGGCAACCCCTGTAGCGTGTGGCAAAAACAAAAAATTATTTCCTTATCCTATGCCACACTCCCACTACACGAGTGCGTTTTTGTTACCTTAATTTATTGCCACTAAAAAATAAAAATGCACGAAGCCCGAGCGACCCAGCAGGCGAGCTGAAAAGTTGGCAGCCGGTGGACTGAAAGCTGCTGAAATGAATGAAGTGAGGATTGCCTAGGGAAGTGTGAGCGCAGCGGTAACGCCCAGGCAAACGTAACGAAATGAATAAAGCTGCTTGAAGGACAAAATAGGCTGCCGTGACGAGGCACGTGAAATGAGCAAAAAATGTGACAAACCCACAGCCCGAAAGGGCAAAATAGCTTTTGCTTGAAACCTTGAAAAGACTAGCTAAAGCAATGGCTATTTTGGTTTGGTGCTATTTTTTGCTTGAACCTGCCGAGGAACACCGATTTACCGTGCGACAAGAAGTCGTATGATTTACTGTTAACGTTCTTTTATATAGTATCAGTTAACCCTGTGTGTTACCACAGGTTTCCTACTTCGACATGCATTATTGGTAACGATTTTGTGTGAAGCTCGAAGGACAAATGGAACCCATAAGGAGTTTGTTGTGAAACAAAACCAGTTTCTGTTAGCGTTATGCAGAAGGGTGCAGGAATAAGTAGCATGAGTAACATAAGTGAACTGTTGTTTAAAAACCGTTAGGTGTAACAAGCCAAAAACGCTGATAGGCTTGGACCAAAAGGTACGAGAACATGATAACGTAGGGGTAAATTACGTTACGTAACAAGAGTTCTCCGGTTGAAAGACAGGCTCTAAACTACTTTGTAAATCATATGGAACTTGGTAAACCTGTATAATCCTCAAGTAATTGAGAAAGCAAACCGCAAGGAATGCCGATGGTTATATCAGGCAGAGGATGATAGAAAAAGCAAATGCTTTATTGTAATGATAAAAATATGCCCACTTCTATCGAGTGCTTAATTACGAGAAAATTGTAGGTTAATTTTATTTATGAAAGCAAAAAAGAACTCGAAAGAGTATGCGTCTAAAACTAATTTTTCACAATGGCAGACCATTGATTGGACTGCTGTGGAAAAAAGGGTAAGAACCTTGCAAACACGTATCGTAAAGGCTTACAAGGCTAAACAATTCCGTAAAATCCGCTCTCTACAATGGATTTTAACCAATTCTTATGAAGCTAAACTATTAGCTGTTAAACGTGTTACCTCCAACAAAGGTAGCAGAACTTCAGGCGTTGATAAAGTAACGTGGTCAACCGACACAAGCAAGATAAAAGCAATCGAATTACTTAATCGTAAATCGTATAAACCAAAACCGCTAAAAAGAATTTACATTCCTAAATCAAATGGGAAGCAACGCCCTTTGTCCATACCTTGTATGCTAGACAGAGCGATGCAGGCTCTTTATCTACTAGCCTTAGACCCTATTGCAGAAACACAAGCGGATGCCAACTCCTACGGTTTCCGTCCTATGCGCTCCTGCGCAGATGCTATTGAACAATGTTATAAAACATTAGCATCAAAGCGTTCTGCTCAATGGATTCTTGATGCAGATATTAAAGGGTGTTTTGATAACATCAGTCATGACTGGTTATTACAAAATATTCCTACAGATAAAAGGTTATTACGATTATGGTTAAAATCAAAAGTAATTGACGGGAAAACTTTATTCTATTCGGAACAAGGAACACCGCAAGGTGGAATTATATCTCCTGTTCTTGCAAACTTTGTATTAAATGGAATAGAAAAAGTCCTTGATAACGTGGGTAAGAGAACGCACTACAAAAATGGACTGCTGAGTACAAATAAGCATCTGATAAATTTTACACGTTATGCAGACGATTTTATTATCACTGCAAACGATAAAGTTTTTATTAAAGAAAAAATAATCCCAGCAATTGAAGTGTTCCTTCAAGAGCGAGGATTAGAACTATCGAAAGAAAAAACACGTGTTGTAAATATTAATCAGGGGTTTAATTTTCTAGGACAAAATGTTAGAAAATATAAAGGGAAATTGTTAATCAAACCCTCAAAAGAAAACATCAAATCCGTTAAAAAGAAAATAGATAACATCATTCATAAATGTAGAGCTGTCTCGCAGGTCATCTTAATTGGTCAATTAAATCCTGTTATTCGAGGCTGGGCAAATTATCACAGAAGAGTTGTTGCAAAACATTCTTTTCGTTTGCTAGATAATCATGTGCACCTAAGACTTTGGAGATGGGCAAAAAGAAGGCACAGCAGAAAATCCGCTAAATGGGTAAAGAATAAATATTTTCATTACCACAAAAACTTTGAATGGACTTTTATGTGTAAGAAATCTTTTTATAAATTATTCCTTGCTCAATCTGTACCTATTAAACGACACGTTAAAATCAGAGGAATGGCAAATCCATACGACCCTTTATGGGATGAGTATTTTAAAGAGCGGAAGGAAAAATTTAGTCGGAAGCCCGAAAGCCAATTAAAATTGGGTTTTGTTTAGGTGCTTGAGCCGTATGCGGGGAAACTTGCACGTACGGTTCTTTTGGGAGTCAAGGGGAGCAATCTCCTTGACTTACCAAACTGTACGATAAATGCGTTAGCGATTGTAGCGAATATCCTTTTTATCCCAGAGGGTAAAAAGATAGAAGCGAAAAGCGCGACCGAAGGAAACGCCACCTTTATAATTATTAAGTAATAATACTGTCGTTATTTAAACTAACCCTTCTTAACAAACTTTGTTAGTATGACAATTGTTTGTTCATTAATCTTACCTTCAATTTGTTCGACATTATCATTTACTAACTTTATTTTTTTAACTATTGTACCTTTAGATGCTGTGAAATTAGTACCCTTAACATTTAACGCTTGTGTTAATACCACATTATCTCCGCTTTCAAGTATGTTACCGAACGCATCTTTATGTAACTCTTTTGTCTCATAAGCACTCATTGCCCAATTGGTAATATCTTCACCTAAATCAATCGATGCCATTAAATTATTAGCCCAATCTTCATTTTTGTATTTATACAAAATACGATAGCATAATGCTTGGACACTTGGCTCAGGACTCCAAATACTACCCTCTAAACATCGCCAGTAAAATCCTTCGTTATCTGAATTTATTTTCTCACTGCATGTATCACAAATAGCTACTTGATGTTCTATAACATCTCCACTTTTTGGACTTATTATAAATGCTTGTGCAGCAGCATTTGTATTACATAATTCACATGTGCCCTGATTTCTATCCGTTAATTTTTGATTCATCTTATAATTTATTATTTATATACCTTTTTTGGAATTTTTTATTTTTTCAACAATTGAGAAGAAACTAAATGATATTAAGGTTAATATTTCTTCAACATATGCTAATAGAAGAATTACTATTGCTATATCAATTACGTAATCAATAAAATTGGACTCATTACCTTTTTGATATTTTATGTAAGATAAAATGACTATTACAGTAAGGGCCAATAATGGTTTTATGACTTTATTTTTATCTATTTTCATTTCTTTATAATTTTCGTTAATATTCATGCCAATTAAGCTTTACTAATATCTATTAGAACTTAGTTACTCATATTTTCAATAACAATAGCTGAAGCTCCTCCACCTCCATTACAAATACTAGCAACACCATATTTTGCATTATTTTGTTTTAATATATTTATTAAGGTTACGATAATTCTTGCTGAACAGCCCAA
>JBBIUW010000145.1:0-6624 GCA_037440045.1 Sphingobacteriaceae bacterium | reverse complement strand
AAGGAACCTTAGATTATATATTATGATTTTATTTAATGTTATTCAAAACAACGAGAAAAAAGCAGAGCAGATTTCTTCTTTCTTAATTCAAAAACAATATGCATTACAAACTCATATTGATGTTAATTCTATTCTTAATTCAAATACTAAGGATAAAACTATCAGACTCTTCTTTATCACAAAAGCTTTGTTATATAGTAATATTGAAAAAGAGATTAAAGAAAACTTTTACTCTGAGGATATGATTATTTATGCAACCCCAATCAGTCACATAAATGAAGAATTTGCTGAAATACTTCGAACCAAAATACAAGCCGTGTAAATGACTGGATTTAAATTGCTGATTGCATTTTTTTGTTTTAATACTGTTTTACTTTCTCAGAACCAGCATCCTATTTTTAATGATCAATCTTTTGGAAAAGGAAGTTCGTCTTATTATATAGGTTCAGGAGCATTTAAACGACATATCGATTTAAATAGAATAGACTATAACTTAAGAGAATATGCTAAGTCTCCAGCTATAGTGGTTGGTGCAGATTTTTGTATTTATCCTCATGCCAGTAATGCTTATTTAGGATTAGGCCCTTATTTTACAGGTTGGCTTGGAATTAAAGAAACTGAAGAAAATAATCAAAAAGTTGAAAGATTGTTTTCTAATACAACATTAGCAGTTAAGTTTACACATCATGCGTCATATTTTGTTAGAAAAAAATTAGATGTATGTAGTGGGTATATCGTTGGTGTAAACTTAAAATATTATCATAACTATAAAATAAACGGAGCGGAAGTTACCCCACCTAAAAGCAAAAATGAATTTGTTCCTGCAGCAGGTGTAACTCTGGCTATTAAATACTATGCTTTCAAAGATGTTGGATTATATATTGAAGGCGGAATTGGTTACCGAATCAATATGCTGAATGTTGGTTTTTGTTATAAGTTAAAAAAGAAGAAGCAAAATATCAATTAATCAATAGCTTCTTGAATCTTATCCATTTTAGCTTCTGTATATTTTCCTGTAACTACTTCAACAATTTTACCGTTTGTGTCTATCACATAAAAATAAGGAACATCATCGTTTTCTGGTTTCATTTGGGTTTTCAGTAGTTTAATATCTGTGTCGCAATCAATTACATTTTTCCACAAATCTTGTTGAGTAGCTGCTTTAAAATCAGCAGCAGCTTTTTTAAATCCGCTAATTAACGGAATGAAAAAATAATTTACATCATAATAGCTAGCTACATCAAAATAATCAGTTCCTTTAGGCTTAGCAACAAAGATATCATACATTGGCTGTATCCATGTTTTTAAATCTTCTTCGGCCGAACGTTTATAGCATAAGCCTACAATGGTGTATTTTTTAGTTCCTGCTAAAGGTAACGTAATAGCATTGCCTTCCAATGTATGCCCAACTAATTGAGGAAATTGACCTTTAGTTTGAGCAAATGAATTTAAGGTAAAGCATATAATAATTAGTGATAATAGATGTTTCATGATGTTTTGATTTTAAAATTACATTCCGCCTAACATACAAACTCTGTCAAACTCTTCGGGCTTTACAACGCTAACTGATAAACGTTGTAGTTTTACTAGTTGCATATCTTTTAAGTATTCATCTTCTTTTATTTGAGCTAAGGTTACTGGATTTTTTAACGCTTTAAAAGGGGCAAAATCAACAGCTACCCAAGCAGTTTCATTGGTAGTAGGATCTTGATAAGCTTCTTTAACAACCTTTGCTATTCCTACAATACATAAGCCTTCGTTACTGTGGTAAAAAAAAGCTAAATCACCTTTTTTCATTGCTTTTAAATTGTTGCGTGCTGCGTAGTTACGAACACCGTCCCAAAAGGTAATTTTATCTTTTTTAAATTGGTCCCAGCTATATTTAAAGGGTTCTGATTTTATAAGCCAATAATTCATTGAGTGTGTTTGCTAAAATTATAACTGAAAAGTAACTAATAAGACACAGATTTACAAAAGAAATTGATAACATTTTTATCAATAAATTCATCGAAAATAAGTTTGATATGTTATAGTATTTATTAGATTTGTTACGCATTTTAAAACGCACTTTATGGCACATTTATCAGATAGAATAAATCTTATTTCAGAATCGCAAACTATTGCCATGGCTCGTAAAAGCCGTGAATTAAAAGCTCAAGGCATAGATATTATTAGTTTAAGTTTAGGTGAGCCAGATTTTGCTACTCCCGAAGTGGTTAAACAAGCAGCTATTAAAGCTATTAATGATAATTTTAGTTATTATACACACGTAAGTGGATATGTAGAGTTGCGTGAAGCAATTGCTAAAAAGTTTAAGCGTGATAATAATTTAGATTATACAGCAGACGATATTGTTGTTTCTACAGGAGCTAAACAAAGCATTGCTAATGCTGTATTATGTTTAATAAACCCAGGAGATGAGGTTATTATACCTGCTCCGTTTTGGGTGAGTTATTTAGAAATTTTAAAATTAGCTGGAGGTGTGCCAATTATTATTGATACAACCATTGAAAATGATTTTAAAATTACAGCTGAAGAATTAAAAGCACACATCACACCAAAAACACGTATGATGATGTTTAGCACGCCATGTAATCCTACAGGTTCTGTGTACAGCAAACAAGAGTTAAGAGCAATAGCAGATGTTGTAAAACAACACGAAGAGTTATATATCATGAGTGATGAGATTTATGAGCATATCAACTTTGTTGGTGGTCATGAAAGTATGGCTCAATTTCCTGATATTAAGGATAGAGTGATTACGATTAATGGTGTATCAAAAGGATTTGCAATGACAGGATGGAGAGGTGGAATTATGGCTGCTCCAAAATGGATTGCTCAAGCTTGTGATAAAATGCAAGGACAATTTACATCAGGAACATGTAGCATTACTCAAAAGGCAATGCATGCAGCTATGGAATTACCTGCAGAAAGTACACACTATATGCGTGATGCATTTTTGAAAAGAAGAAATTTAGTTTTGGAATTGATGAAAGAAATTCCTGGTTTAAAAACTAATGTTCCAGATGGCGCATTTTATGTGTATCCCGAAGTATCTGCTTTATTCGGTAAATCTTACAATGGATTTACTATAAATAATGCTACTGATTTATCTATGTATTTGCTAGATGTGGCTCATGTGGCTTTAGTGCCTGGTGCTGCATTTGGAGATGATAAATACATTCGTTTTTCATATGCAACATCAGAAGATAAATTAACAGAAGCCCTTAGAAGAATGAAAGAGGCTATTGAGAAATTAAAATAATAAATGAAGAAATTATCTGTAAAAAAAGAACACATCCGCGAGATGTTTAAATCGTTTAATAATTTAAACGTTTTAATTATTGGTGATGTGATGATTGATAGTTACATGTGGGGGAAGGTAAATCGCATCTCTCCCGAAGCTCCAGTTCCAATTATTGCGGTTAACAAAAAAGAAAAACGTTTGGGTGGTGCTGCTAATGTTGCACTTAATATTCAAGCAATGGGAGCTAATCCTATTTTGTGTTCTGTAATAGGTATTGATTATGAAGGACAAAATTTTTTAGATTTATTAAAAACTCAAAAATTAAGTCAAAAGGGTATTTTAAAATCTCGCGATAGAATTACTACTGAAAAAACACGTGTGATTGGTAATAACCATCAGTTATTACGTATTGATGAGGAAATTGAAGAAGATATTACAGCTGCAGAAACGCAACAGTTAATCACCTTAATTTCGTATTTAATTCAAAACGAAAAAATTGATGTGATTTTATTTGAAGATTATAACAAGGGACTAATTACTCCTAAATTAATTACTAAAGTTGTTGAATTAGCAAAGAGTAAAGGAATTCCAACTTGCGTAGACCCTAAGAAGAAAAATTTTACGGCATACAAAGGTGTTACTTTATTTAAACCTAATTTAAAAGAATTACGTGAAGGTTTAAAAATGGATATTAGCTCTGATAATATTAATGAATTACAACGTGCGATTAGTAGCTTTAGAGTAAAACAAAAATTTGACACTGCTTTGGTAACGCTTGCTGAAAAAGGTGTAATTATTAATTCGCGTACAGAAAAACATCATACACCGGCACATATTAGAAGTATAGCAGATGTGAGTGGAGCAGGGGATACTGTAATTAGTGTTGCTGCATTGTTAGTGGCATTACATGCCAACCCAGTGGTGATGGCTGCAATTGCTAATTTAGCAGGCGGGTTAGTGTGTGAACAAATTGGCGTTGTACCTGTTAGTAAGGAACAGTTGTTAGAAGAAGCTCTTAAATTAGACTTCGTTAAATAGCGATTAAACCGCAAAGAACTCAGAGTTAAAGCAAAGAATGCTGAGTTTTTTGTTTTTAAGTTATAAAATATCTTATTACTCTTTGCGAAAAAAACTTTGCGCCCTCTGCGGTTAAATAATAATAGTACATGTCTCAAATAACACCATATAATAATACCGATTCAAAAAAGGAGCAAGTTGCTCAAATGTTTGATAATATTGCTTTTCGTTACGATTTTTTAAATTCCTTATTATCTCTTGGAATTCATAAAGGATGGAGAAAAAAATGCATCAGACTTATCGCAGATAAACAACCTAAAAATATTTTGGATGTAGCTACAGGAACAGGAGATTTTGCGATTGCGGCAATGAAGTTAAATCCAACTAAAGTAATAGGTATTGATATCAGTGAGGGTATGATGAAGTTTGGTAGGGAAAAGCTTCAAAAATTACAGTTAGATAAAATAATTACTTTACAATATGGTGACGCTGAAACCTGTAATTTGCCTGATAATTCAATGGATGCGATTACGGTTGGTTTTGGAGTAAGAAATTTTGAAAATCTAGAGAAAGGCTTAGCAAACATGTTAAGAATTTTAAAACCAGGTGGGCAATTGTGCATTCTTGAATTTTCATCACCCCGTAAATTTCCAGTGAAACAGTTTTATATGTTTCACTTTAAATATATTACTCCTACTTTAGGAAAAATGTTTTCTAAAGATACCAGAGCTTATACCTATTTGCCAGAATCAATAAAAGCATTTCCTGATAACGAGCGATTTACAGCTATACTTGAAAAAGTAGGTTACAAAAAAGCAACATTTAGTTCAGTAGGATTAGGCTTGGCAGCTATTTATTTAGCAGAGAAGTAATTTTACTTTTTTGACTTTGCTTTATCATACAAATCATGAACGATTCCATCAGATAAGCCAATTTGAGGAACAAAAATATCTTCAATATCAGCTGTTTTCATAATGGTAATAAATATTTTAGAAGCATGTACAATTACATCGGCTCTATCTGGCTTTAATCCTAAAACTTCTACTCGTTCTTCGTATGTATAAGAATTTAGCATGTCGTTAATCCCTTTCAATTTACTGTAACTAATATTCTTATTGTCCTTTTTGGTCATTTTAAAAATCTTATTAATATTCCCCCCCGAACCAATAGCTTTTAATGGACTGTAACCTAATGTTGATTTTTTTATCCACTCCTTCATTAAATCCCATTCTTCCTTTTCAACCTTATTCAACAACATACGAACGGTTCCAATATTAAATGATTTTGCGGCAATCACTTTGTGGTTACTGTATAAAGTTAGTTCCGTACTACCACCACCTACATCAATGTATAAATAAGAATGTTTAGGATTTAATAATTCTTCAATATGATTTGAAAACACCAATTGCGCTTCTAATTTGCCATCAATAATTTCAACTTCTAAATCTGCTTCTTTTTTAATACGTTCAATCACTTCGTTACTGTTACTTGCATCGCGCATTGCACTGGTTGCAACTGCTCTGTAGCCATCTACTTCGTAAACTTTAATAAGTTCTCTAAAACCTCGCATGGCAGTAATAAGTTTTTCAGCTTTTTTGTCAGAGATTTTACCGTTTAAAAACACATCTTCTCCTAAACGAATTGGTAAACGAATTAATTCTTCTTTACTAAAATGAGGTTTACCATTTACATCGTAAGCTCTGCAAAATAATAAACGCATGGCGTTACTTCCTATATCTACGGCTGCAAAAATCATATAGTGGAAAGTGTTTTAGTAGTGGTTTTTGTTTTTATTTTTAAGTAAGCATCTTTATCCTTTTTCAGATAATTGTAAATTTCGTCTTGTACACGAATTTTACGTTCGCCTGGTTTTGCTTTTTTATATAAGTTTTGTTGTAATCTGTCTAATATACGAACCTTTGTATTTCCAGATAATTGAATGTCAATAATATCTTTTATCTGTTTTTTCACTTCAGCATCTAAAATAGGAACTGCTACTTCACTTCGGCTGTCTAAATTACGACTCATCCAATCGGCAGATGTGATATATACTTTTTCGTTTCCACCGTTTGCAAAAATAAATACACGCGCATGCTCCAAATATTTATCTACAATACTATAGGCTTTGATATTATCACTATATCCAGCAATTTCAGTAACCAATGAGCAAATACCTCTTACTATTAATGTAATTTGAACGCCAGCTTGAGATGCTTCATATAATTTTTCAATCATATCTTTATCAACTAAGCTATTCATTTTTAAAATCATGTATGCTTGTTTACCAGCCTTCGCATTTGCAATTTCTTTATCAATTAAATTCACAAATGTTTGACGCATAAAAAATGGTGCTACGGCCA
>JBBIUW010000144.1:0-6637 GCA_037440045.1 Sphingobacteriaceae bacterium | reverse complement strand
TTGGCAGGGCAATAATGGCTTCTACAAATCGTTTTCAAAAAGGTATTTGCGTATTTCGCTTTCGCCTTGCCCTGCATCGCCAGTAAACAAAGCACTTCCGTTATGAATGGTTGCAAAACGGCTGCCCAGTTCGCTATCCTTTTTCATTTTGCTTACCATGTTCATCAAAAAAAGCAATTGCCCATCATTAACTCGTGGTACACCAATTTTAAAGCGGTGGTCAATAATTTCTTTTTTATCAATAATAGCGGGTTGGTCTATTTTCCATGTTTTGCCGTAAGGCGGATTACTCAACATAAAATCGAACTGCAAGTTTGAAAAACCATCGTTACTCAGCGTAGAGCCAAAAGCAATTTTATCGGGGTCTTCTTCTTTAATAAGCATATCTGCTTTACAGATAGCAAATGTTTCGGGGTTAACCTCTTGCCCGTATAAATGAAAGGTTGCTTTAGGATTTATTTCTAACGCAAAATGCTCGGCTTCAGTAAGCATACCGCCACTACCACAAGCAGGGTCGTAAATTAAATATGTACCATCTTTAATTTTACCTTTAATGGGGTCAAAAATTAAGTGAGTCATTAATTTAATAATCTCTCTTGGTGTAAAGTGTTCTCCTGCTTCTTCGTTGTTCTCTTCGTTAAATTTTCGTATCAATTCTTCAAACACATAACCCATTCCTAAATTAGTTAAGCCTTCTATAACTACTTTGCCCTCTTTATTACTAACAGGTTTGGGGCTTAGGTTAATGGTGCTAGTGCAAAATTTTTCAATCAACGGAAAAGTGATATTGCCTTCTTCCATTGTTTCTAATTGATTACGTAATTTAAACTTGCTAATAATATCTTGTACATCGCTACTAAAACCATCTAAATAGGTTTCTAAGTTTTGGCGAATGTTACCCGGTTCGTTTAATAATTTTTTGAAAGTATATTTTGAAGTATTGTAAAACACATAGCCACTTACTTTGCGAAGTTGAGGGGCTTGGTTATCTATTTTCATAGTGTTTAGTTTGTTGTGCATTTCTAAAACCTTGTCTTTAGTAGGTTCTAAAATGGCATCTAAACGCCTTAAAACAGTAAAGGGTAATATAATATCTCTGTATTTACCTCTTGAATAAACATCTCTAAGCACATCATCGGCAATGCTCCAAATAAAATTTACAATTGTATTGTGTTGAGCTTGGTTCATTATTTCGTTCTCTTTATATTATTAATTCTTTTTTCAGCAGCCTTTAAACCTTCCGTAAGATGCTCTAAGTCGCCAAAATCTTTATTTATTTTATCAGCAATAAATTTTGATTGAACATTTTTCAAATCAAGTTTAAGTATCTCAGATAATGGTTTTAAGTATTCGGTAGATGCAGGTCTATCCCCTCTTTCTACCTTACTTAAAGTAGATGTATCAATATCAAGATATGCTGCAACTTTTCTAAGTGGAAGATTTTTTTCTTCTCTTGCTTTTCTTATATAGTCGCCAAATGTTTCGTTAATCATTAGACAATTTGTTTTGGACTGAATTGTCAAATATAATACTTATTCCGGTTTCAAATTCATTAAAACCATGTTTTTATAAGTAATTGTTAATTAAGGGTATGTCGCATACTAAAAGCGAACATATTCAATTGTTTTCAATGTTTTTCAATTGCTTCTTAAATAGTTCTTAAATGCTACACAATCATACTTCAACAAGTTCAGTACAAATTTTTTAATTATTAGCCGTAATTTTAACTTCAAAATTATACCACCTTAATATCGTGAACGAAAAGCTAACTATTTTTAAATCTCTTTTTAAAGGACGTGAAGATATTTATGCTACACGTTGGGAAAAGGGGAATAAAAATGGTTACTCTCCTGCTTATATTTTTGACCCTTACCATTACAGGGCGCACCGAATGAAAGGTGGAACTTTTCAGAATTACGAAAACAAACAGTATCAAACATTAACTGACGGACAAATAATAAAACATTTGGAAGGGGAGCAGTTAATAGGATTATATCCGTTACTAAAGGATAATACGTCTTGGTTTATTGCAGCCGATTTTGATGAAGCTAATTGGGCGGAGGAGAGTAAAACCTTCATTAAAATTTGTCAGGATAAAAATATCCCTGCCTACTTGGAACGTTCACGTTCAGGCAAGGGCGGTCATGTTTGGATATTTTTCGAAGAAAATTATTCAGCTTTTAAAAGCAGAAGTATTTTTAAATCATTGCTCGAAGAAGCAGGCGTATTTTCTTTGTTTGACAAAAGCTCCAGTTTCGATAGGCCCTTTCCTAATCAAGATTATCTTTCGGGAAAAGGATTCGGAAATTTAATAGCATTGCCTTTAAATAAGACCTCTTGGGATAATGGTAACAGTTGTTTCGTTATTCCTGAAACACTATTACCAATTGAAAACCAATGGGAGTTTCTTAAAACAATTCGCAAAATTACAGTTACTGAACTTGAAAAGTTATATCAATCAATAGCTACAAAACCGATTAATACAGAAAGTAAAACAACTATCAGTAAGTCTGTTAACGGCAAACTGAACATAAAACTTAGCAATGCCATTTATGTTTCTCGAGAGGGGCTAACAACACCATTGATAAACTTTATAAAAGAAGAATTCAATTTTATAAGTAGTGAATTTATCATTAAAAAGAAGTTGGGCAAAGACACTTGGGGTACAGACCGTTATTTTAAATTAATTGAGGAAACACCTGATGAAATTATCATCCCAAGAGGAGCTGCCGGAAAACTGCTCCGCTTTTGCAAAGAAAATAAAATAGAGTATGATTTTGTAGATGAAAGAAATAAAAAAGACACAGCATTATTTAATTCGAGTATTCAGTTAAGAGAACAACAGATTGCAGTTAAGGAAGCCGCAACTAAAAAAGACTTTGGCGTTATTGTAGCTCCGCCCGGTTCGGGTAAAACAATAATCGGTCTTTCAATTATTGCAGAGAAACAGCAACCGGCTTTAATTATAGTGCATCGTAAACAATTGGCGATGCAATGGATTGAAAGGATAGAATCATTTTTATGTATTCCGAAAAGGGACATTGGAATAATTGGACAAGGTAAAAACACCATTGGCAAACATATTACGATTGCTATGATTCAAAGCCTTGATAAATTATTAAAATCGGCAGAGACAAATAAATATGAAAATAGCTTTGGTGTAATTATCGTTGATGAGTGTCATCATGTTCCTGCCGATACTTTTAGAAATACAATCGCAAAAATACATTCATTTTATTTATACGGATTAACGTCTACACCATTCAGGAAATACAATGATGGTAAACTTATCTTTTCTTATTTAGGAGAAATAATTGCGGAAATAAAACCGCTATTAACAGAAACAACTGGCGGTGCTAAAATTATAATCAGAGATACAACACTCTCAATTCCTTATAATTCAAAAACGGATAAATTTGAAACCCTATCAAAAATATTGGTTCACGATTCCGTACGAAACAAGCTGATATTGGATGATGTGTTTGTTGAATTGAGTAAGGGAAAGAAAGTTGTAATTGTTACCGAACGCAAAGACCATATTGAAACGCTCAATCAGTATCTAAAACAGAAATACGAAACGGTAACATTAAGCGGAGAAGATTCGGAATCAAATAAGACAGCAAAGTGGGAAATGTTGAATGACGGTAACTTTCAAGCCCTCATCACAACTGGTCAATACTTTGGTGAGGGTAGCGACATTCAAAACATAGAGTGTTTATTTTTAGTTTATCCTTTTTCATTTGAAGGCAAATTGATTCAATACATCGGCAGGGTTCAACGTTCGGAAATCACGCCAACCATATACGATTACAGGGATTTAAAAATTGATTACCTCGAAAAATTATTTCAGAAACGAAATGCGTATTATAAAAAGATAAATCACTCAGACACATTGTTTAATCAACCTGATGAAGTACCTGAACAAGAAGAAAATAGTTTTACTTATGAGAAATTGGTAAAAATTCCGATTGAACAAATGAATTTCAAATTTGGTGCAATTGCTTTTAAATATCTTATTCCTGAAGTAAATACAGAGATAGAGTTTGAAATTGAAAATATAGAAATGCGTCCTGAATTTGAAGTGTTGAAACCATACTTCGTTAAAATATTAAAAAATAAAAATGTTAAAGTAGAAGTATTTGCGCAATTTGAAAATGGAAACCTGAATTCATATTTCGCTTCGTCTGACGACATACAAAAAATAAATAGAGAGATAATTGATGGCGTAAAATTTCGATTTGTTGCGAAAGGAATTATCGGCAAAATGCCAATGGAGAATAATAATCTATTGGACATAGGGCAATTACAAGGTGCAGAAAATGGTAATCAATTATATCAATCCGGAGAACAGTTATTGGATGACATTTTAAACTCGAAAAATGTAAAGCACAGCAAACAGCTTCGTTATTTATCACTTAAACATGATAGCTCCATTTTAAAAATACGTTTTGTGTTATCGCCTTTTTCGTTTGTATTTCTTATTAATGGTATGCAACAATACCATATTGCGTTAGAAACATTGGATACGGAAGAAGCAACATACATTTGGCACATAGATAAAGGAAACGCCAATCTTTCAAACAAGTTGAAGCAAATTGATGAAGCTCTTGGAGTTATCAGAACAAAAGGTAGACAAACATTCATTGAAAGTAATCCTGATAACTTTACTCGTATTGTTCACGATTATTCCGATGACCGAAAAGGGTTTATTATTTGGAAAGATTTACTGGAAGAAAGATTAATTTAAAAATCATTGCAAATTTTTGAATGTTTTTTAATCATTTTAAATGTTTTTCAATTGCTACACAACTACTTCTTAATTGCTACACAATCTTTTTCAATTACAAAAATTGGTTTTTAAATGTATTGTAACAGGGTGTAACGGTTGTAACACCTGTTACACTGTTACAGGGTGTTACACTTTGTTACGTTTTAATACCCGACCAACTTTTACTGGATTGGTGTTTAATTGCCGTGCAATTTCACGGTCAGGTAATTGAGGCTGAGAAGCCTTTAAAGAGATTATTGATGCGTCTAAGTCCGCCTGTTCGTTTTCGGAAGGTTGCTTTAAATGTTCACGTTCATTACTGAAATCCATAAATTCAAATGCTAAAAAATTATGCAGTTGCGAAATTTCCGTTACAATAATGTTTTCGCTATCATAAATAACTTCGGTTGCCCTTGCCTTTAATTGTTTCAAATAACGGAGGCTTTTGTCTTTACAGCTTTCGCCAATAGCAAAAATACTATCCGCAAAATTTGATAAATGTTTACTTCCTGCAAGGTCGTTTTTAGTGATGGGATTAATTAAGTTACGCTTCGGAGTATGCGCCAATGCAAGTATAGAGAGGTTGTGTTTAATCTTCAGCTCTTTCAATCGTTTCATTAATGGCAACGCTTCTTTTGCAGTCTCAGTCGCCTGCGTTTTTAAATACGTTAAGTTGTCGATGATTAATATTTTAGCATCGTACAGCACAATATTATTTTCAATGGCTTCAAACAATGATTTTTCAAAATCATTAAAATCGGTGCAGTCAGGATTAATTTCGATGCGTAAAAAATTATTATCAAAAATATAGTGATTCGCATAGTTGATTGAATAACGTTTTTCAAATTGCTTATCACTCATTTCAAAATCGAAATACATTACAACTTGTTTTTTCGCTTCTAATTTAAAACCTCTAATCGCTTCGCCATTGCTGATGGAATTAGCTATTTGAACCGCCAATATTGATTTACCTAAATTAGTATCTGCAAATAAAATACAAAGTTCTTCTTCGTGCCAAAATTCAGAAAATAACATCTTTGGTATTGGTCTATTCTTCGCATCATTAATACATTGATTAACGGAACGAACCAACAAAAGATTATTTATATCTTCTGTCTTTGCTTCCTGTTTCAAGCCTTTTTGTATGGGTGTATAGTCAATCACAATTAAAATGGGTTATAAGTAATTCTTGAAAAATTGTGTCCATTAGGTCGGCAATGCAAGTAAATTGAATGACCGTTTAATTGATTATCCAGTTTTTCTAAGCGTTGCATTTCTACTTCTATGTTTTGCCAAACCTCTAAAAACCTAATGGAATTAATAGTATTGTGGATTCCAACTAAATTTTTAATTAAAACATTTTGTTTATCAATATAAAGTTGATTTGCATTTTCACGTTGTGCGTATTTTTCAAGGTCTTTAATTAAGCCTTGAATAATACCTTCGAGAGAAGTTATACTTCGCTGAATTTTCATAGCTTACCTCCCTTCTAAATCAACCTTACAATTCCCTGATAACAACCATTTTTCTAATTCCGATTTTCGGAAATATAATTTCTTTCCCTTCTTAATAAACGGAATCAGTTGCTTTGATGTGTAACCGTAAACCGTTTGCTGAGCTAGGTTTAAGAACATAGCAGTTTCTTGCAACGACATTATTTTGTCTTGCTCTTCTGATTGTTGTTGCGTGTTTTGTTCTGTAATAGCTGATTTTACAGACTCTTGAATTAGCTCTTGTAATTCATCTTTTGTAGTAATAATAATTTTTGTCATTTAGCTGTTTTTAAATTCAGCCACAAATAACTATCAATAAAAAAACACGTATTTCAAAAAAGTTAAATAAAGTTGAGTATTATGTATATTTCGATAC
>JBBIUW010000143.1:0-6663 GCA_037440045.1 Sphingobacteriaceae bacterium | reverse complement strand
TTTGGCATTTTTCTTTATTTATTTATTTGTTAGTACTCTATTTAATTAAAAACTATATACCTAATTATTTTACTTTTTTAGGTGCTAAAACCATTAACATTTTCTTACCTTCTAAAACAGGTAATTGCTCTGCTTTACCATAATCTTCTAATTCAGATGCAAAACGTAATAATAATATAGTTCCTTGTTCTTTAAACACAATTTCACGACCTCTAAAAAATACAAAAGCTTTAACTTTAAAACCTTCTTGTAAAAACTTCATCGCATGATTTTTCTTAAATTGAAAATCATGTTCATCTGTATGTGGTCCAAAACGAATATCTTTAACAACAACTTTAGATGCTTTTGCTTTTACTTCTTTAGCTTTCTTTTTTAATTCGTATAAAAATTTACCATAGTCAATCAACTTACATACTGGTGGATCAACATTAGGAGCAATTTCTACTAAATCTACTCCTAAATCTTCTGCCATTTTTATAGCTTCATCAATAGAGTATACTCCTGCCTCAATATCATCACCAACAACACGCACTTTCGGAGTGTTTCTGATGTTTTTATTAATTCGATGTGCATCTTCTCTAACACCAGGACGTTTAAATCCTTCTTTTAATCCACGAGGACGCTTGAACTCTGGTTTTGGAGCAGCAGGATCACCAGGCTTAATTGGCCCAGTATTTTTATTGTTGTTGTTTATTGGTTTCTTAAAAACGCTGATAACTACCTCCGCTTTTTATGGTTAATTAATTGTTTTTTGTTTAAAATCATTATCAATGGTTGTTTGTACAAGTTTTGCAAAGTCGGCAATAGTCATTGTTCCTATGTCTCCTTTACCATGTTCTCGCACTGCAACTGTCCCCTCTTCTGCCTCTTTCTCGCCAACAACAAGCATAAACGGAATTTTGTTTACTTCATTGTCGCGAATTTTCTTCCCTATTTTTTCATTCCTCTCATCAACAAGGCCGCGAATATCGGAAATATTTAATAATTCTGAAACTTTTTTTGCATAATCGTTATATTTTTCACTAATCGGCAAAATAGCATACTGATCTGGTGTTAACCAAAGTGGGAAATTTCCACCACAATGTTCTATTAAAACCGCGATAAATCGTTCTAAAGACCCAAAAGGAGCTCTATGAATCATCACCGGACGATGTTTTAAATTATCAGACCCTGTATATTCCAATTCAAAACGCTCAGGTAAATTATAGTCTACTTGAATAGTTCCTAATTGCCATTTACGACCCAATGCATCTTTTACCATGAAATCTAATTTCGGACCATAAAAGGCAGCCTCACCTGTTTCAACAACTGTTCTTAAACCTTTTTCAGCAGCCGAATCAATAATAGCCTGCTCTGCTAAAGCCCAATTCTCATCAGATCCAATATATTTAGCTTTATTTTCAGGATCACGCAACGAAATTTGAGCTGTATAATCTTTAAAATCTAATGCATTAAATACATAAAGTACTAAATCAATTACTTTTAAAAATTCTTCCTTAACCTGATCAGGACGAACAAATAAATGCGCATCATCTTGAGTAAAACCACGTACACGAGTTAAACCATGCAACTCTCCTTTTTGCTCATAACGGTAAACTGTACCAAATTCAGCATAACGAACTGGTAAATCTTTATATGATTTTGGTGAAGATTTATAAATTTCACAATGGTGAGGACAATTCATTGGTTTCAAGAAAAACTCTTCGCCTTCATGTGGTGTTCTTATTGGTTGAAATGAATCTGCGCCATATTTTTCATAATGCCCAGAACATACATAAAGTTCTTTTTGAGCAATGTGAGGAGTTACCACTGGTAAGTATCCTGCTTTTAATTGAGCTTTTTGTAAAAACTGAATTAAACGCTCTCGTAACATAGCGCCTTTAGGCAACCATAGAGGCAAGCCTAAACCAACTTTTTCAGAGAAAGTAAACAATTCTAATTCTTTACCTAATTTTCGGTGGTCACGTTTTTTAGCTTCTTCCAACAAAACTAAATATTCTTTTAGTTCCTTATCTTTTGGAAATGCAATTCCGTAGATACGAGTTAACATTTTATTTTTCTCGTCTCCTTTCCAGTAAGCACCAGCAATATTTAAAACTTTTACAGCCTTAATAAATCCAGTATTTGGAATATGAGGTCCACGGCATAAATCAGTAAAATTACCTTGATTATATAAAGAAATGTTACCATCTTCTAAACGCTCAAGTAAATCCAATTTATAATGATCGCCTTTATCTGTAAAATATTTAATGGCATCTGCTTTACTGATATCAATACGTTTGTACTCATTATTTAAGCGAGCTAGCTCTAACATTTTAGCTTCAATTTTTTCAAAATCAGCTGGCGTTAAAGTTTGTCCATTTAAATCAACATCATAGTAAAATCCATTTTCTAATGGAGGACCTACCCAGAATTTTACTCCTGGATAAAGCGCTTCGAGGGCTTCAGCCAGTAAATGAGCTGACGAATGCCAAAGTGTATTTTTACCTTCTGCATCATTCCAAGTTAATAAACTTAAGGTTGCATCTTGATTTATTGGTTTGCTAGCATCTACTACTTCGTTGCTAACTTTTGCTGCTAACACGTTACGTGCTAAGCCTTCGCTAATACTCTGTGCTACTTGCATAGAGGTGGTTCCTTTTGGGTATTCGCGAACAGAACCATCTGGTAGAGTTATTTTTATCATATAGTTGCTCCCACTTACAACGTGGGTTTTTAATTAGGGGAACAAATATAATAGAATTCTAATTCATTTAACAAATGAATTTTCTCGAAAATATTTCAAGTGGTATAATATTTGATACTTTTTTAAAAATTTCTTACTTAAGTAATTTTTTAGTACTTTTATTAAATCTTTCTGAGTTTTTACATTAAAAAATAATTTGTCATAAAAATTATGAAATTAATTAAATTTTATTTTTTCATATTAGTTAGTTTAAGTATTAAGTTAAACTCAATTACATATACAGCATCTGGATGCCCAGGTCCTTTAAATTGGAGTGGGTTTAATGCTACTTGTCCTTTTTTTAACGGGGGAACAAGATTAACAACTCAGCCAGCTGCAGGCTCTATATTAGTTATTCCTGTTGGTTGTACAGTAACAGTAACGGGTGTACCTACTCAAATAAATAACGCTATAACTCTTCAAATAGATGGTGTATTAAGGTTTGCTCAATCACCTTCCCCTCCAAGTATTCTTAAGTTTTCAGGTGCATCTACTGTTGTTATTGGATCTACAGGAACAATTAGTTCAGCAGGAACAAGTGGGGCTAGTGAAATAACATTTTCAAGTGGTGATAAATGGCAAGCAACTAATGGAAATCTTAATGGTCCAGCAACTATTAGTAATGCTTGTGCATATGTAGGTCCTCCAACATTATGGAGTCCTGCTGGTTGTGGTGTGACATTACCAATAGAACTTATTAATTTCACAGGAACATGTATTTCTAACGGAGTACAACTATCGTGGATTACTGCAACAGAAAAAAATAATGATTATTTTTTAATAGAAAAAAGTTCAAATGGAAATGATTGGCAATATGTTTCCAAAATTAAAGGCCATGGAACATCTGAAACAACTAATAACTATTTACACTTCGATAAGTCAAATAACTACGAATTAACATATTATCGATTATCTCAAGTAGATTTTGGCGGTCAAACCACTATTTTTAAATTTATAGATATTGATTGTAAACAAAATTCCATTAATCAAATAGTTTTATATCCTAATCCAACCTCTTCAGATTTAAATGTTTTTATAAATGTAAAATATGATAGTAGTAATAATAAGTTAAAAGTTTTAGATAATTTAGGGCAAGTGGTTGTTGAAAAAACAATTGATTTAATAAAAGGCATCAACAATTTTATTTTACCAATGAATATTAGTGCAGGAACCTATAGCGTTGTTTTAGCCTCTGATAATATTAGTATTCCGAGTCAAAAATTAATAATTATGAAATAATATTACATATGAATCTATAAACAAAAAGTCGAATTTAATTAGATTCGGCTTTTTTTATGATATAACAGTAGATAAATTTAACAAAAATTTTAAAATTAAATGTTGTAACATATAATGTTATAACTTATATTTGCACTTAAATATTAAAAAAATTCAAAACTCAAATTATGAAAACAACTTTCAAAACATTAATAGCTGTAGCAGCTATCTCTTTAAGTGCAAAAGCACAAACAAACTGGAATGTAGATGCATCTCACAGTAAATTAGGATTTGCGGTAACACATATGATGGTTAGCGAAACTGAAGGTAAATTTAAAATTTACGAAGGAAAAGTTTCTTCTCCTAAAGCTGATGGCGATTTTACAGACGCTAAAATTGATTTTACAGTTGACGCTGCAAGTATTAACACTGATGATGAAAAAAGAGATGGTCACTTAAAAAGCCCTGACTTTTTTGATGTTGCTAAATTTCCAAAAATTACTTTCGTTAGTAAATCAATGAAAGCTGGTAAAATTAAAAACACATATATTTTAACTGGTGAATTAACAATGCATGGTGTTACTAAAACTGTTACTTTAACAGCTATTGGTGCTTCTAAAATTGTAAAAGATCCATACGGAATGGAGCGTTATGCATTTAAAGTTACTGGAACATTAAATCGTAAAGATTTTGGATTAGCTTGGAATGCAGCTTTAGAAGCTGGTGGTGTTGCTGTTAGTGAAACCGTAAGATTAGATATTAATGTTGAAATTACAAAAGCAAAATAATTAATAAAAACTTAACTTAGTCCCTAGCTTAAAACTAGGGACTTTTTTATATCCATAAATTGAAATTAGAAGACGAAATACAACAAAAAAAATTTAAGAGCATACAACAAAAGTTGATGCTAAATTTAATTTATACAACTAACTGGCTTACAGCTAAACAAGATTCCTTATTTAAAGATTCAGGTGTTACAGTTCAGCAATATAATGTTCTTCGTATTTTAAGAGGACAGTATCCTAATCCTTGTAGTATCAAATTGATAAAAGAACGTATGCTTGACAGAATGAGTGATGCCTCGAGAATTGTAGATAAGTTGTATGCTAAAGAATTATTAACTCGCCGAGAGTGCCCTAACGACAGGCGCAGTGTAGATGTTATAATTACCGAAAAAGGATTAGAATTATTAAAATCATTAGATTACATAGATGATTTATCTAAACAAAACGCACAATCATTAAGCGATGATGAAATAAATATGCTTAATAATTTATTAGATAAATTAAGAGACTAAAATCATCTTTCCCTCCTTCTACAAGTCGTAAAATGTAACGTTAAAACACATACATTTGTATGAGATAAATTAATTTTTATGTTAGGACTTAAATTAGAAACAGACCCAAGATGGGTGAATATTGTTGAAACCAATATTCAAGAAATTTTAACAGATCATGCTTATTGCGAGCAAAAAGCCGCAACCAACGCAATCTCCATAATGATTAGCTATCCTTACTACCCTGATTTGGTAGAAGAAATGGTTAAACTAGCCAAAGAAGAATTATCTCATTTTGAAATGGTTCATCAAAAAATACAAGAAAGAGGTTATAAACTTGGCTTTGAACGTAAAGATGATTATGTAGGAGAACTTTATAAATTCATGCGCAAAGGCGATCACCGAAAAGAAATTGTATTGATTGACCGTTTATTGTTTGGAGCAATGATTGAAGCTAGAAGTTGTGAACGATTTAAACTCTTATCAGAAGAAATTAATGATGATGATTTAAAATCTTTTTATAGAGAATTAATGATTAGTGAAGCTACACATTATACTCTTTTTATAGGTTTTGCTAGAAAATATGGCGGACATATTGAAAACATTGACGAAAGATGGCAACAGTGGCTTAATCGCGAAGCTGAAATCATTAAAAATTACAGTAAAAAAGAGACCATTCACGGATAATATCAGATAAACTGTAATTTACTTTTCAGTATTTCAAATAAAATCATATTTTTGGAAAAACAAAAAAACATTAAAAATGAAAAAAATCATCTTATTAGCTATCGTAGCAACAACTGCTAGTTTAACATCTTGTAAAAAAAATTACACTTGTACATGTACTTATAATTACACTGGAGGAACTGCTGAAACATACACTATCAGAGACACAAAAAGTAATGCAACAACTACTTGTAACTCTTATGCTACAGGAATAACAAGTTGTTCTATTAAATAAAAAGTATATAAAAAATCAAAAGGCTATTACTTTGGTAATAGCCTTTTTTTTGAAATAAATTAGGTGAAGTCTAAAAAATCGTGTTAAAAACGGTAACTTCACCTCATTAATATGAAGCCTTTTATTAAACAAATTTTATTTTTTATTTTAAGCTCTACTGTAGGAATTGTTTTTATTTACAGTGGCTATAGTAAATTATATCCCATTGAACCATTTGAATACACCTTTGTTGATTTAGGCTTAGGAGGTTGGAAATTAGCACCTTTCATAGCTCGATTTATGATTGGTCTTGAATTTTTAATTGGCTTATTATTAATCTCTGGATTATATATCAAACCATTTACAATTAAATTTACAGTAGCTACACTATTATCATTTTCTATTTATTTAGGTATCATTATTTTAAAAACTGGGAATAATGGAAATTGCGGCTGCTTTGGAACAGCCATTGTTATGACACCTCTTCAAGCATTAATTAAAAAT
>JBBIUW010000142.1:0-6670 GCA_037440045.1 Sphingobacteriaceae bacterium | reverse complement strand
TTAATAATGGCATAAAGGCTAATATGGTTTTGAGACTTACCGAAAAATCGTCCCAGTTGTGAGCAATAATTAAAATAATACCTAATCCAACCAATATAGCGCCTAAAACGCTAAATACAATTACTAATTTGTGTTGAGATTGTGAGCCTTTATTTTTATAATAGATTCTTATTTTTTCTGCCGTTTCTTCGGAAATAACATTGGCTTTTATAAGCTCAGGGATATCCTCTATAATATTCATCGCGATTAAATTAGATTAATAATAACAGTTTATAGATAATCAATAAGAGGCAAACCAAATTTAAGTTATTTAAAAGACTACTCCAATTAAATTAACGCAATTTAGCAATATATGATGTTGTGCCAGAGTTTGTTTTACTTGTAAATAAAATATTTATGAAAGTTAAACAGGTGTATTTTATATATTAAATTGATTGTCTAAATCTGAATTAACTCTTACTTTCGCTTCCTGAAAATTATTTTGCTTTAGAATGATGCAACAAAAACAAGTTTCAATCAAAGACTATCATTACGATTTACCTTTTGAACGTATTGCTAAATATCCTTTAGTTGAAAGAGATTTGTCGAAATTATTAGTTTATAAAAATGGTAATTGCATCGAGTCTCAGTATACCAGTATTGCTGATTATTTACCAAATGATTCTTTATTGTTTTTTAATAATACGAAAGTTATTCCAGCGCGTTTATTTTTTAAAACATCTACTCTAAAAGATATTGAGGTATTTTGTTTAGAACCTATTTCAAATCATGCTAATGTGTATGATAGTATGGTACAACAAACTAAGGTAAGATGGAAGTGTTTAGTTGGAGGTGTTGCAAAATGGAAAGAGCAATTTGTGTTTTTGGAAACAGAACATTTAAAAATACAAGCAGAAATTATAGAAAGACTTCAAGGAACTTTTATTTTAGAATTTACTTGGCAGCCAAGTGATAAATCTTTTGCGGAGGTATTACAAATTGCAGGAGCAATTCCTATTCCGCCTTATTTAAAGAGAGCTACAGAAGCAATTGATTTAGAACGTTATCAAACTATATATGCAGATAAGGAAGGTTCTGTAGCTGCTCCTACCGCAGGATTACATTTTACAGAAAAAGTATTTGATCGATTAAAAGAAAAAAACATTATACCAACTTATATTACGTTGCATGTTGGAGCAGGAACATTTAAACCTGTAAAGTCAGATACAATGGCTGAGCATGATATGCATTGCGAATATATTGATGTTCCTTTATCTGTTTTAGAATATTTAGTTTCGAATATAGATAAAAAGGTTATAGCCGTTGGCACAACATCATTAAGAACATTAGAAAGTTTATATTGGATTGGAGAAAAAATATTTCAAAACCCCAACATACTCCCTCAAGAGTTATCGGTAGATCAATGGCAAGCCTATGAATCAACAACTCAATCTCTTTCTCCGCAGCAGGCTTTAAAATGTATTGTTGATTATTTAAATAAACATGGCTTAAAAACTTTGTATGCAAAAACAAGTATTTTAATCGTTCCTGGCTATGAATTTAAAATAGTTAATGCTTTAGTAACTAATTTTCATCAACCAGAGAGTACATTGATTTTATTAGTGGCTGCTTTTATTGGTAATGCTTGGAGAGAAGTATATCAATATGCATTGGCTCATGATTTCAGATTTTTAAGCTACGGAGATGGCTCTTTGCTTTTAAGGTAGTTTATTTTACCCATTTGATTTCCAAAAACCATTTTGTTTATTCCATTAATTGGAAATAAATAGTACGTGTCTATACAAGCTGTTTCTTATAAAACGCCTTAAAATAAAGGGTTTCAGCGTTTTTTAAGGTTTGAAAAAATAATGGCACAATATTCAATATATCAGTATCAACACCTACAATATAAACCTTTTAAACCTACAATTATGAAAACTTTAAATTTAATCTTCGCAACTATTTTGGTAAATATGTTTACTTTAAAAGCTACAGCTCAAAACAGAAAGCATTATCAAAATTTTATTTCAATTTCTACTACAGCTTTACAAAATCATCTTCCAACTAATAATTATACAGTATTGTTATATAAAGATGGTAAAATGGTAGATTCTGTTTTAAACAAAGAACCTAATTCAATCGACTTTATCTTACATGTAAATGAAGTATATACGCTTGTTTTTAAGAAAACAGGATTTGAAAATTACACAGTCGTAGTAAATACGATGATACCAGATGGGTTTAATGAAGCATTAGGAAAATCAAAAGAATTATTAGTTTGCATGAAGCCAATGTTGTATAACTCTTCAGATGATATGCCAAATGAGGTTTTAATTATAGACAAAGATCAACACCGTTTAGTTGCTAGTGACTCATATCAACAATATTTAAATCAAAGTAGAATGATGACTGGTATTGCTAAACAGTAAATTATATAACAAAAAATGTAATCTATTACTTTATAAAAGTATAAGAAGTTGTTCAAACATTTTTTGTAGGTTATGAATGAGCAACTTCTTAGTAAAAAACCACTTGAGATATCGCTTGTGGTTTTTTTATTTTATATACTTTTTAACGTCTATATTTCTTATTTGTAAGATTAATAAACATTACTTTTTCACTTTAAATCTTACATCTGTTAGTACGATTGTATTTTGATATTGCTTAAGCTTTTCATCCAATATAATTTTACTAAAAAAAAGGATTATGAAAACAACATTAGTATTATTAGTAGTAGCATTGAATTCAATTTGTTTCACTGCTTTATCTCAAAAAACTGTTAACCCATACGATGGGGCTTTAGAGATTACAAGTTCTGCCTTATTTAACGATGAGAAAACGTCAAATTATTCTATTTCTGTATTTTTAGACGGTCATCGATTAGATTCTGTTTACATGAAAAATAAACGACCTATTCATATGTATTTAGATTATGATAGAGTTTATACTTTTTTATTTCAAAAAGAAAACTGTAAAGACAAAATCGTTGTTTTAAATACATTAGTTCCACAAGGGCTAAAAGGTATGCAGGATGAGACTTTTAATTTTCAGGTTGAAATGACTCAGACTTTAACTAAAAATAATCCAGAAACAGAAGATATGCCTGTAGCTGTTGTCATGATTAATAAATCAGATGAACTGTTAGAAGCTAGCGAAAGCTATTTTAATTTTACTCATGCTCAAGATAAACCTAGTCCGCCAGTGTCTGCTTCTAAAAACAAATAAAGTTTTTAGATTGATATACTGAAAGTGTACTGATTTTTTTGTTATATTTTAAAAAGATGAGTGCTAGTGTTTTTATGTTTTTTGGAAAAAATTACATTTAGTGGAATTTTTGTACTTAAAAAAGTTTTTGTTTTTTGTTATGCTTGCTTTGTAATGCCCTTTAAATTAGGCTTATTCAGATAATTTACTTTTTTTGGCATGGAGTTTAATAAACTTAGTCAAAAATAATAAAAAAATGAAAAAGTTTAATTTAACAATTTGCATAGCATTAATCTTTATATCTATATATCAAGTTTCTGCTCAAACTAATTTTTTAAAGAATCACGTTATTGAAATTAAAGGCAAAGCACTTAGCAACGGTTCTCCAGTATCATCATACACAGTTTCTGTTTATAGTAAGGGCAAAAAAATAGATTCTATTAAGAGTAGAACTAAAAGAGCTGTTTATTTTACGTTAGAACTTAATACTGTTTATTCTATTCTTTATCAGGCTGAAGGATTTGAAGACAAAATAATCATTGTTGATACTCAAATACCAGAAGGATTAATGTATTTGGAAGACTTTTCTCATGAGTTTGAAATTGAAATGAGTAATAACTTAATATCGCAATCATCTGAGGTAGAGGATATGCCTGTTGCTATTTTGTATATAGATAAGAAAGAAAAAATGCTCATACTTTCAGAGAAATATCATTCATTTATTCATAGAAATAATGATTATGCATTTTTTGCTCAATCTAAATAATTATGCTATGAAAAATTTACTCTAAAGTCACAGCCTTCTTTAAATCGGTTACAACCAAAAGCTGTTTTTCCTTTAATGATGGTTCCTTGTTTACATTTAGGACAAGTTTGATTTTCTGTAATACTATTTTTTACTGGCGGTTTTGGCTTTTCTATGTCTTCCACAAACTCAACTAAAAAATTTGAATTTAAAATAAGATGCCCGTTTACTTTTTTATTATTTATTACAAAACCTTTTATACTTGGTGATTTCTTTTTTTGAATGAGCGTCATTAATTGTTTTTCATTCATTTTTTTTGAGGCATATTCAAACTCTATTTTGAAATGACATCCTTCTTTAAAGGTACTACACCCAAAAGCTGTTTTCCCTTTAATGATATGGCCTTTATTGCATTTAGGGCAAACAATAGGAGCATCAGATTTTGGTTCTTTCTTTTTTTCGGTAACAGTTGAGTCGTTTTTTGAAATAGTTTTTTCAGCACCAGTTATTGCTAACACTTCTTTTTTTCTTTCCGCTTCAATGGTAATCATACTTCCTTGTTCAGACTTCACTTCCTTAGTTAAATCTGTAACCATCTCTTTCATTTCATTTAAAAATAAATGAGGGTCGTATTCTCCTTTTTCTATTTGACGTAATTTTTTCTCCCAAATACCAGTTAATTCAACGGATTTAAGTAACTCGTTATTAATTGTTTTAATTAATTGAATTCCTGTAATTGTAGGGACCAAATTTTTTCTTTGACGTGAAATGTAATTACGTTTAAATAAAGTTTCAATAATATTTGCTCTCGTTGATGGCCGGCCAATACCATTTTCTTTCATTAAATCTCTTAATTCAGGATCATCTACCTGTTTTCCTGCTGTTTCCATTGCTCTCAACAATGTAGCTTCAGTATGCATTTTTGGAGGTTGCGTTTGCTTTTCTTGTAAATCAGGGATGTGTTCACCTTTTTCTCCTTTTACAAATAGCGGCATTAATTGTTCTTCGTCTTCTTTTTCCTTATCATCCGAATTAGTTGAATCTTTTTTTGGAAATAAGATTCTCCATCCTTCTTCTAATATAACTTTTCCAGTTGCACTAAATTCATTTCCGTCAACATCTCCTAGTACCACAGTATTACTTACTACGCAGTCTGGATAAAAGGCAGCGATAAACCGTCTGGCAATAATATCGTATACTTGTTTTTCAGGTAAATACATACCAGATGGTGGTACTACACCAGTTGGAATAATAGCATGATGGTCTGTTATTTTTTTGTCATCAAATACTTTTTTACTTTTTCTAATTGGTTTATCTAAAAGTACTTTAGTAAACTGTTCATAGGGTTTCATGTTTTCTAAAATTCCTTTGATTTTAGGATGCATGTTTTCTGGAAGGTATGTTGTATCAACCCTCGGATAAGTAACTAGTTTTGATTCATATAATTTTTGCAAATGTTTTAAAGTATCATCTGCCGTAAAATTTAATTTTTTGTTGCATTCAACTTGTAAGGAGGTTAAGTCAAATAGAGGAAGAGGGCTTTCATTCGCATTTTTTTTGGTACTCGAAATAATTTCAAATAAATTGTTTTTAATGCTTTCAAGTAGCTGTGTAGCATCTTCTTTTTTTGTAAACTTTCTTTTAGCAGAATTAAAGACTACTGCACGGTAAGTTGTTTTTAATTCCCAGTAAATTTCAGGTTTAAAATTTTGTATCTCATGATATCTATTTACTATTAAAGCTAGAGTAGGGGTTTGCACACGACCAATAGATAACACACCTTTGCCTTGCGCATATTTTACTGTGTACAATCTACTCGCATTCATACCAAGTAACCAATCACCAATAGCACGGGCGTTTCCGGCAGCATACAACAAATCGTAATCTTTACTGTCTTTTAAATTATCAAAACCTTCTTTAATTGCTTCGTCAGTCATTGATGAAATCCACAATCGTTTCACGGGTTTGTTGTTTGAGGCTTTTGCTAAAACCCAACGTTGAATTAATTCTCCTTCAATACCAGCATCCCCACAATTTACAACCTCTGAACACTGTTCTATTAAAGATTTTAAAGTATTAAACTGCTTAGTTACTCCGCTATTATCAATTACTTTTAATTGAAAACGGGGCGGTATCATAGGTAAAAAATTTAAATCCCAGCGTTTCCAATCGTCGCTATAATCATCGGGTGCTTTTAATGTACATAAATGACCAAATGTCCAACTGATTAAATAGCCATTACCTTCATAAAATCCGTCACGTCGGTTTGTTGCACCTACAATTCGGGCAATTTCTTTTCCAACACTTGGTTTTTCGGCAATACAAAGAATCACAATTAATAAGGGCTATGTTATTTTGAATGCTTTAAATTATAGTTTAATTTTAAAACTTATAAAAAAAGTTATTCGCAATTTTTTAAAGATGCATACACAAAACGTATTAGAGTTAATAAAGGCAGAAGAAAAAGCTTTTAATTTATTTAATGTCGCTGAAACAAGGGGATTAATTGCGGCTGGAAAAACCGAGAAACAATTAAACGAGGAGTTGTATGCTTTAGCTTTTGAATTGTATGGAATTAGAAAGTTTTGGCATAAGCGTATTGTACGTGCCGGAAAAAATACCTTGCATCCTTATCGAGAAAATCCACCAAATTTAATGATACAAACAGATGATATTTTATTTTTCGATTTTGGTCCTGTATTCGAAGATTGGGAAGCTGATGTAGGAAGAACTTATGTTATC
>JBBIUW010000141.1:0-6670 GCA_037440045.1 Sphingobacteriaceae bacterium | reverse complement strand
ATAGATGCTAAAGCTTCGTTTAATTGTGATAATAACTCTTCCACATCCATGCCTGCTTGAGCCTGAGCAACCGCAATCATTTTACCTTGCTTATCTTTTTGTTCTTTAGCATCAAAAGCTTTTAAGTCTTCCAAGGTAATTTTAGTAACTCCTTTTTCTTTCTTAATTTTTTCTACAATTCCTGAAACAGCATCTCTAATAAATTTATATTGATTTGCTTGTGCTTCAGCAGATGCGATTTCTTTATCGTAATCTGCTTTAACAATTTGCCAGTATTTAAATTCTTTTTTATCAGCTTTAGTGGCTAAATCTTTTTCAGTTTTACCATCATACTTAGCTTTTAAGGTTTTGTAAACACGAGCTAACTCTAAATTATCTTTCGCTACGTTTTCGCCTTTACTGTTACCCATAAAATTCCATCCATGAATATCATCAATGTAACCGTTTTTATCATCGTCAATACCATTGCCTGCAATTTCTCCTGGGTTAGTCCACATTACATCTTTTAAATCTTCGTGCATGTAATCAACGCCGCTATCCAATACTCCAACAATAATTGTTGTAGATTTTTTTCCTTTTAATAATTCTTCGTAGGTTTTTTCAGTACTTACACCATTAACATTGTCTTTGGTAGCATCTAAGTTAAACCAGTTATCAGGTCGCTTGTTTTGTGCATTAGCTAATAATGCAAAAAATAAACTCGCTAGAATGGTAATTTTTTTCATATTATTTGTATTTGTTATATCAAGTTTAACACTATTATTTTAGATTAAACTGTTAATTTTTGTAATCAGATATTTAAAGTGATAAATGGTTAATTACTCATTTGAGAGATTCCTTGTATCAAATCATGTTTAGTTATAATGTGAGTAGTACCTGCTAAATCTGTCATTAATACCGCATTGTTTTCTTTGGTAATTAATTTAGAAATATCTTCCATTAACGTTTGATCAGTTACAAACGGAAATGGTGCTTGCATTACTTCTTTCACAATTTTATTTTTAATAGAACTATCTTCAATTAATTTAGAGAATAGGAAAGAGTCATTTAATGAACCTACAAAGTTATTACCTTCTTTAACAGGAATTTGAGAAATACCATATTTATTCATTGTACTCAATGCTTCAGAAACAGAAGCTGATGCATCTACCGTTAATAATTTTTGGTTTTTGTGAGAAGCAATTAAATCAAGTGCTTTAGGTTTTTTAATTTCTAAGAAACCTCTGTCTCTCATCCAATCATCATTAAACATTTTGCCTAAGTAACGTGTACCATGATCGTGGAAAATAACAACTACCACATCACCAGGTTTAAACATATCTTTCATTTGCATTAAACCAGCCATAGCCGAACCAGCAGAGTTACCAGCAAAAATACCTTCTTCGCGAGGGATACGACGTGTCATAATAGCAGCATCTCTATCAGTTACTTTTTCAAAATGGTCAATTAAATTAATATCCACGTTTTCTGGTAAAAAGTCTTCTCCAATACCTTCAGTGATGTATGGGTAAATTTCGTTTTTATCAATAATACCTGTTTCTTTTAATTTTTTAAAGATAGAACCATAAGTGTCAATCCCTAATACTTTAATGTTTGGATTTTTTTCTTTTAAGTATTTACCAGTTCCACTAATAGTACCTCCAGTACCAACACCTACTACTAAGTGTGTGATTTTACCTTCTGTTTGTTCCCAAATTTCAGGACCAGTTTGCTCATAGTGAGCAGCAGAGTTTGATTTATTATCGTATTGGTTTGGCTTCCATGAATTAGGAACTTCTTTTACCAAACGAGATGAAACAGAATAGTATGATTTAGGATCTTCAGGTTCTACATCTGTAGGGCATACTACTACCTCTGCACCAAAGGCACGTAAAGCATCTACTTTCTCTTTACTTTGTTTATCGGTTGTTGTAAAAATACATTTGTATCCTTTTATAATGGCCGCAATAGCTAATCCCATACCGGTGTTACCACTAGTTCCTTCAATAATAGTTCCACCTGGTTTTAAACGTCCATCTTTTTCAGCATCCTCAATCATTTTTAAAGCCATACGGTCTTTAATAGAGTTACCAGGATTAGTCGTTTCTACCTTAGCGTATACAGCACAAGGTAAATCTTTAGTTATGTTATTAATTTTTACCATTGGAGTATTTCCAATAGTTTCAAGAATGTTGTTGCTTATTTTTTGATACATTATGTTGTTATTTATTTTGTGGTAAAAATAAAAAAACAGCACATATATCCTATGCACTGTTTTTAAAATGTTGGTAACTCTATTGGGTTATCCTAGCTTAGTTAAAGCCGCTAAAATGTTTTTTTCTACTCGTTCTTGTAAGTTATCGGTTGGATGTTTAATAAATGCATCACCAGTTACTTTTTCATATAATTCAATGTATCTATCCGAAATTTCGTTTACCCAAGCTTCATTCATATCTGGCACTGTTTGTCCGTCTTTTCCTTGAAAACCGTTTTCAATTAACCAGCGACGAACAAATTCTTTACTTAATTGCTTTTGTTCTTCACCTTTATTTTGGCGGTCTTGGTAACCTTCTAAATAAAAATAACGAGAAGAATCAGGTGTATGAATTTCGTCCATTAAAAACACTTTGCCATCACATAAACCAAATTCGTATTTAGTATCTACTAAAATTAAGCCCATTTTATTGGCAATTTCTTGTCCGCGAGCATATAATTTACGGGTATAGTCTTCTAACTGAACGTAGTATTTTTCTTCTACAATTCCTTGTTTCAAAATTTCTTCGCGGCTAATATCTTCATCATGTCCTTTGCTAGCTTTGGTAGTAGGGGTAATGATGGGCTCTGGAAATTTATCGTTTTCTTTTAAACCTTCGGGCATAGTTACACCACATAAGGTTCTTAATCCGCTATTGTAGGTTCTAGCAGCATGTCCTGCTAAATAGCCACGAATAACCATTTCTACTTTAAAAGGTTCGCAAACTCTACCAATAGTTACTACAGGATCTGGCACTTCTAATACCCAGTTAGGCACAATATCTTTAGTAGCTGCTAAAAACTTAGAGGCAATTTGATTTAAAACTTGTCCTTTGTAAGGAATGCCTTTCGGTAAAACTACGTCAAATGCACTAATGCGGTCGCTTGCTACCATTACTAAATATTTATCATCGATGTTATATACATCACGAACTTTTCCTTTGTAAAAACTTTTTTGTTTAGGGAAATTGAATTTGGTAGCTGTTAGTGCCGACATAGGATTAATTTTTTGATGGGCAAATATATAAAACTATTTTATTTGCCTTTTCAAGAGTTAATAACAGCTCTTATTTTTTATTAGAAATAGCAGCTATTGTTTTAATTGCAATAACATTCCAGTTAAAAACAGATTCGACCAATTGCAATGACTTTTCTTTTTTAAGATTTAAATCAGTTGCATTCATAGCACTTTTTAAAGCGGTTGCTAATTGCGTTTTATTGGCTGGTTCTATTAAATAACCGTTATCGTTACTCACCATTGCTGATACTGCACCCACGTCTGTGGCTATAATAGCTAAACCACAAGCCATGGCTTCCAATATAACATTTGGAAAGCCCTCGCTCCAACTTGGGCAAACTAGCACATCGTTTTGAGATAAGATGTTTTTTATTTTTTGAGCATCCCGTATTTCTCTGTGGTATGAAATATAATCGTGTTTTATTTTCATAGAGTCGGGGATAGGGCCTATGAATTCAAACTTAAAATGGTGCTTTTCGGCAATTAAATCTTGTAACACTTCATTCAATTCAATAATTCCTTTTCGTCTTTCAGCTCGACCGAGGAATACAAATTTTTTGCATGTTTCATGGTGAGCTGCTATTGTGCTGCTGATAAATGAGTTTTCAACTCCAGAGGGGATTTCAATGATTTGTTTTGGATTTACGCCAATAGACTTAATAATATTGGTGATTTTACCACCGTAAGAAAAAACAACATCAGCTTGTTGTGATAGTTTTTTGACAAAAGGTCTCAATAAAAACTGCTGAAATTTAGCTTTTGGTTCTGGTGCAATCTGAAACATTTCGTAACCATGAAATTTTACACCAATAGCACAGCACTCAACGTTTTTTTTATGTTTTTCGGTAATTAATTTCCAGCCTGCAAAGCCTTTGGTATATATAAAATCATATTTGCTCAATTGATTTTTAATGGCATCAAACGCCAAGCAAGAGTATAGATATGATTTGTATATGTAGTGTCCTGGAAACTTAATAGAATCAGGAAAGTTAATCACAATAGGATGAATGTATTGCTTTTCTTCTTCACTAAATAATTCTAAAGAATGAATGTCGTAGGATGAATCATTGTAATGAATCAAATCAACGTGAATGTTGTTTTTAGCAAAATACTTAGCTAAATAAAAAGAGTGTTTTTGCATGCCACCCAAAACATAGGGATAAATTCCATCAGTTATGAGGGCTATATGCATGATGTTATTTGTCGTAAGGATACTTAACGTAAGTTACCTTAAACTTAGGTGTAAAATTAATATTCGATTTTCCACCAATCACCACTCGCTCCAAACGGTTATCTCTTCTAACTACAGTAGATTTACTTGGAGTAGCGTTTACTAAATAGAAACCATAATTTTTAATACTTCCGTTTATTATTTTTTGTACTTGGCGGGCAATATTAAAAACGTATTGTTTTTCATTACTGCTATAATTTCCTCCATATTTTACAAAATCAGTTGCCTCTAATTGATCGTATACTAGTTCCTCAACCCCATCAGAACCACAAGCAATTAAGGCTAAGTTTGCTGGATAACCATAGTTAATAGAATATGGGCTAACAATTTCATCTACCTTAATAATTAATTCAGCTCTGTTAATAGAAACAGTTTGAGAATCAGAGAAGTTTTTAAGGTAAGGGAAATATAACTTAGCTCTTGTACCACCAAAACAATTTAAATAAATGTTTGTATTACCTTTTAATGTGTCTATTGTTCCTGTCCCTGTAATTTGGTCATATAAATTTGATGAAGCTCCAGAGACATAATTATGATTGATATGATTAAATCTTAACGCATCAGATCCTCTGAAACTAAATTTAAACGATTCTCCTTTTGAACTGGTTGAGTTTCCATCATGATAATAAACATTTACCCCAGATATTTCATTATCTAAATCAAAACGTCTGATAGCACCATATCCTGGGGTCCCTAAAGTTGAATTAGAAGTGGTGATGTATAAGCCTTTGTAAGCATTTAAAAATGCGGTATTGTTGGTTAAGTTAGATGTAGTTGTAAGGATATACTGCGCTAAATTATCATCAAAAGGCAATATCAAACACAAACTCGTGCCTCTGTGTGTAATTTTTCCTGTATATGAACTCACTAAACTAGTTGATTTTGAGATAGTACTGTTTGTTTTGTAAAGAGAATCTGATGTTAGCTTTTCAGATAAAAGGTATACATCATATTTTAAAACAGAAGAAGTATCACCCAATGATTGGCCAGGAAAATAGATGATAATTTCAGAAGAATCTACTACCGGATTAACGCCAAATGATACATTGGTTAAATTGTTCGAAATAGAAATGTTTGTATAAATGCTGGCATCTGTTCTTCCAAAAAAAGGATCTTGTGTTGAACCTAAATATTTATATTGATCGTTGTATGACCTAACAGCTTCTACTTTTTGAGTGAACATATAAACGGAAGATGTATCGGTAATTGTAACGCCTACTAAATCACTTTCCGGCTGAACATCTAATCCAAGAATACTATCATCATCTTTCTTTTTACAAGAAACAAGAAGGGTTAACACTAAAAAAAACAGTCCTATATTAAGTTTGGTCATAGTTTGTAAATAAAAACGCATAATTAATGAAAATTATGCGTTTATAATAGTTAAAAGTGTATAATTTATTAGTCAGCTAATACCGAAGAATCTTCCAACACTAAATCATAAAATTCATTGTATGCATCAGCGTATTCAGCTTCACCTTTAAATTCTAAAATTGGTTTACCCGATTTTTTAGCGTATTTAATTAAATCTTCGTTAATTTTTTCGCTTCCAAATGAAATTCCATCAGCAAAATCAATAGCAAGCTTCATTAAGTTCACATAAGAAGCATCTTCTAAATGTTTTAGTTCTTTTTTAGTAACACCATCAATCATGGCCTTATCTATAATTTTCTTATTTAACGATTTTGTGAATTCCTCATCGTAAATAGTGAAGATAATCTTTGTTTCAGCAAATAAAGGGTCTTCAGAGAAAGCTTTTTTAATATATAATGGAATTAATCCAGTGAACCAACCATGACAGTGAATAACATCTGGAGCCCATCCTAATTTTTTTACAGTTTCAATAACTCCACGGTTAAAAAATACTGTACGTTCATCATTATCATCAAAATATTTTCCAGTTGCTTTGTCTGTTAAAACAGATTTACGTTGAAAATAATCGTCATTATCAATAAAATATACCTGCATACGAGCTGTAGGTATAGAGGCTACCTTAATAATTAAAGGATGATCGGCGTTATTAATAACGATATTCATACCTGATAAACGAATTACCTCATGTAACTGATGGCGTCTTTCGTTAATATTCCCATACTTAGGCATAAAAGTTCTGATTTCTTTACCTCTTTCTTGAATTGCTTGAGGTAATCTTCTAGCAATTTTTCCGATATGGGTTTCATCTAAATAAG
>JBBIUW010000140.1:0-6716 GCA_037440045.1 Sphingobacteriaceae bacterium | reverse complement strand
TATCGTATGGTTCTGCTGCCGCTCCTGTAGATGTCATTTCGTTGTGTGACACTATGTTTACATATAATTTAGGTGTTTGTGCTTTGGTTGAAATATAACCTATAAGCATTAAGTACAGGATAATTAATTTTTTCATATTGATTGTTTTTAATAATTGAAGTACCTGAAACTAAGTTAATAAATTATATGTAATCTACATAATTTTAAAATCACCAGCCTCTAATAAATCTTCTTCGCTTAACATACTAATATCTATTAAATCAGATTTATATTGAGAGCGTAAGGCTTTAATCCAAAGATTAGCCCTTTCTGATAATTGAAAATCATCCGACATCAAACGTCCACGCATCACTAAAATTCCTAAATCAGCGCCTTCATATAAATAATCATCTTTTTGTGTGATTTGTAAAAAGAAGGCTTCATTATCATCTTTTACGGATTGACGATGCGCATCCATTTTTTTAAATTGAATGTTTCCATTCTTCTTCATTTCCCAAATTCCTGATTCAGGTACCTTTGTGGCAAGCTCTAATGACTTCTTAGTATGCTTTATCACTAATTGGCTCCAGCTATCCATATTCTCAGCTTTCATCCAACGTTCTACTAATTCGTTTACATTAATTGTATAGGGTACATTCATCCATTCCAATAAATGAAATAAAAACATCGGTACATCCATCATTGCAAATTTTGAATGATTGGTTAAAGAACTCACACCAGACACACGCGGATTTAATTCTCCTAAATAAATTTCGCCATTGTCTTTATCAATTAAAAAGTCTAATTCAAAATAACCTTTATAACCTTCTTTACGTAATTGATCTCCAAATTTTTGAGTATAGCTTTTTGCTTTTTCTCTGATATCTGCATTAAATGCATTACCGAAAATTTCATTACCACACCAGCCACCTTTGTATGGTGTTAGTTCTTTAAAACCTACTAACTCTGTCATTAAAGAAGCAACCAGAGTACCATGTTGTGTCACGCATCCTTCAATAGCTGTGCCATAGCAATTAATGCGCTTCATGATTTTTACTTCTTTCTCTTTAGTTATTTCTTCGGCGTAAGTATTAAATTCTTCTTCATTCGAAATAAAAAAAGTAGTATGTCCCGAATCTCCAAAAGGAGTTTGTACTACTAAACTTTCTCCTAATTTTTCTGACACTTTTCGTAAATGTTTGTAATCAGTAACCGGCGACAATACATTTGGAACACAAGCTACGCCTGCCTTTTCAGCAATTCGGTTAGTGTTAACTTTATTATCTAAAAAGGTACGTAATTGTGCAGAAGGAAAACATACATCCAAGCCAATTGCTTTTGCTAGTTGTTCTGTTTTTTCATCAAACATTAAAAACAAAGCTTTACCCATATCGCCATTAAAGGCATTTGATTTAATGTAGTTGATGACTTCCGGATGTTGTAATAAATAATTATTGATGTCTTCAATACTGGTAAACTCATCGTGTGGCATTTCCTCCTTTGGAGAAAATAAATTTGGATGTTTTCCTTCGTAAGAATCAATATGACTAATGTATTTGAAATTATTAACCCATTCGTCCATCCCCAATAAATTAAAGTTAGTAGCACTAATAAAATAAATGGGTGTGGTGTTAGATTTGAAAAAATCTTTTATGTCGGATATACTTGTTAGAGTTTTCATTTTGTTTTTATTTTTAATCGCAAAGTCCGCTAAGATTGCAGAGGTATTATTTATTTGTTTTTTAACCACATAGAAACATAGATTATATTAGTTGTAGTTTGTGATAGGAAGCTTTGCTTCTCACATAGTATACTATATGTAAAAACATGTTTTCTATCCCTTACTACTTTTTCCATTTTATATACTATGTACCTATGTGGTTATATTTCCTTATTTATTTTTTTACTTTAGTTTCTGGCATTTGTAATGCATGCATAGCACCCATCGCTGAAATGGTATTTTTACGATTTAATGCTTCTACTGTAAATACTTTTAATCCCAATTCTGCTTTGTAACCATGTATTTCTTTTACATCTAAAGCAATCATAAATCGGATAATCTCTTCACTGATAACTTGTCCCGGTACTAAGATTGGAAACCCTGGAGGATAAGGAATTACAAACGATGTAGAAACTAATTCTTTATTATTGGCTAACTCTTTCAAACAATCTTTTAGCAATACATATTCACATAATTCTTCTTCATAGGCTAAGAAAAATGCTTCTCTTAAGTTTCCTCCCGGAACTCCAGGTGATGCCTGAAACGAACGATGGAAATAACTAAAGTCGGGTAGAGGAGGTACATCTTTAATAAGTGATGTAATATGTTTTTTTGCAATTTCTTCTTCACGTTTATTTAATGAACGCATGCTTTCATCCAATTCATCAGCAATTTGTAATAAAGCATTAATTAAAAAAGTGACGCTACCTCTGGTTGTACCAATATTTGTCATAAACAAAACAGTATTACGCGATGTTTTATTTACCTGAATGTTGAATCGATCCATTAAGTATGAGTTTTTAAATGCATCTCCTGTAATTCCTGCTTTTCCTACAGAAAGGGTAACCTTGGTTGGATCTAAAACAAACTCATCCTTTTCCCAAGCTTCTTCCATTCTATCCCATCCATCTTTTTCTGTATAATATTCTGCTGAAGCACATTGACGAAACTCAGCAGGTATAATATCTTTAACATTCAACACATGAAAGTATTTGCTCAACTTTGGATGATCTTGAATTTTTGAACGCAACACCATTGCCATTTCAATACTTTTTTCTACTAACTCATACCCTTCCAATTCTACTTGTCTGCGACCAATATCCAATGATGCTAATATTTGATAGTTTGCAGATGTGGTTGTATGTGTCATATAAGCCTCTTGAAAATTATCTGTTACTCTGCGGCTAAATTCCTCATCCCATACTTGTATCATAGAGCCTTGACGGAAACATGACAAGGTTTTATGCGTACTTTGTGTGGCATACACTCTGATTTTTACTTTATCAGGATCAGGCATGGTTGGAATATCACCTGGTTTTAATGTTTTGATGTATGCTTTGTATTGTGTTCTGTATTCTTCGCTACGGTATTTGTGAAATAATTTTTGTGCCACATACATCCCAGTACGTTGTTTATAGGTATATGTAAAGCTTGCAAATGCAAACCATGCTTCGTCCCACAAAAACACCATATCCGGTTTAATGGCTAACACTTCTTCCATCACACGTTCAACATTATATACTAAACCATCAAACGTACAATTGGTCAATAACAACATTTTCACTTTATCTAAACGCCCGGCTTTACTTAATGAAATTAAACGCTCTTTGATGATGCGCAATGGGACAGCGCCATACATTGAATATTCTTCAATAGGGTAAGAATCTAAGTATGCTGGGAATGCACCAGCCAATACCATTCCATAATGATGAGATTTATGACAGTCTCTATCAATTAATACCACATCGCCCGGTTTAATCAATGCTTGTTGGACAATTTTATTGGCAGTACTTGTTCCGTTAGTTACATAAAATGTATGCTCGGCACCAAAAGCTTTTGCAGCTTTTTCTTGCGCACTTTTCAAAGGCCCTTTAGGTTGTAATAAAGAATCTAAACCACCATTCGTTGCCGATGTCTCAGCTAAAAACACATTACGTCCGTAAAAATCTCCAAAGTCAGAAATCCAACGAGATTTAAAAACAGAATTTCCTCTTGAAATTGGCATCGCATGAAACACACTAGTTGGTTTTTTGCTATACTCTGTTAAGGCACTATAGAAAGGAGCATTGTAGCGTTCGTTAATACCACTAATAATAGTTAAGTGTAATTCTTGCACATCTTCCATACGATAAAATATGCGTCGGAAAGATTTTAAGGTTTCATCTTGTAAATGTGTTAGTGAGCTATCTGTTATATAATAAATATCTAACTCAGGACGGAATTGATGAATGTATTTTCCTAATAAGGGCCCTAAATCTCCATCAGATACATTGGTAATATCAATCTTTAATACATTTTGTATGAAAGGCTTGATATGTTTGGTAATATTAGTGGATGAATGTAAAGGTGCATATCGTATGCAAGCAGCTTGAATATTATAATTAAAAAACAAACAGATTATGGCATCCTGAAATGAACGTTGTACAACTACATCGTATACCAAACTATCATTGGACGTTACCAGTTCTTTAAATTTATTTTTTAAAATATCTTCTTCTTTATTAGATAAATCCTCTACATATAATACTTCAAAATAATTTTTTTGCGGACCTGCAGATAATTTTTCTTTATTTCCATCAACTGTATATCCTCCTTTTAATTTTTCACCTAACACTTCAGGATGAGTTCTGTAGTTATCGCTCACTAGTAAGTAAACGATTTCAGCAACCTGATTACTTACAGCCATTAATTCGCGTTTTTCAACCGATTTAATAATCTTACGAACCAATGGTGATCCGGGAAAAGAAAAGTATTGTTCAATACTCAATAAATTTTGAAGCACTTCATTCATGTCCGTTAGAGCTTCATTAAATGAAGGTTCTTGAATAACACGAGTTATATTATTAGTTTTTTCTTTTAGCTCATTCCATAAATCAATTCTTAATTGGTTTATGTTATAATGTTTTGAGTTCATAATACTAATTTGATGATTTCACAATTTGTTTTTTAAAGCAATTGATTAATGCTTAGAATGAAGGGCCAATCTGTTGCCTTCTGAGTCGATAAATAATGCAAAGTAACCGACAGATTCACTTAAAAATGTTTTTTCTAAAACTACTCTTCCACCTGCTTCATTTACTTTACATAATACATTATTTAAATCATCACCAGCATTTAAATAAATGAGTGGACCAATTTCGCTTGGCACACAACCATTACCTGTTACAATGGCTCCGGTTATTCCATTTTCAGCAGGAAAAAATCCCATGGCAAAACCATTTAATTCAACAGTTGTCATTTGTATCCCAAATATATAATTATAGAAAGCAACAGAACGATAATGATTATAGGCAGGAATTTCGAACCATGTTACAAAATTTTTTACAACAGATTGCTCTTTTATTTTCTGAAGATTAGCTTCTTTGATTCTGTTTTTTAAATTGACTGTAGATCCCATAATGTTTATATTTAATGGCGTAATTTATTTTAGCCCGTTTCTAAATAGTTGTACGTAAAGTTCTATGTTTTAATTGATAATTCTCAGCAATTTTACCGCACAATTTCGTCGTTTACCTCAAATCATGATTTTAAGGATAATTGAGACAAATTTCACAAATATATATTACTAAATTTATGCTGTAATTACCTTTATATCTAAACATTGAAGTCTTTATCAGAAATATTTAAAACTAATTACTGGCTACAGTGCTTGTTAAACAGCTATAGTTTGATGTTTTTTTCATTAAACAATTTGTTTGCTGCGATTATTATATTAGTTACATTTTTTTCTCCAACAATTGGCTTATGCGGATTTTTAGCAGTTCTTCTTATTAATATATCGGCCTATATTATGGGATTTAATAGAGACGAAATCAAAACAGGTTTATTTGGTTTTAATGCTTTGTTTCTAGGATTATCTTTAGGATATGAATATACATTTAATGTGACTTTTATTGTATTATTTATAACATCAATACTCATTTTACTATTAATAACTGTTTGGTTAAAAGGTTTATTTGCCGCACACAACCTCCCGTTTTTATCTTTCCCTTTTATTTTATCTTATTGGATTATTTCATCTGCCACATCTCATTTTAGTAATATTCAATTAGACGAATCGCATATTTATGCTATAAACGAAGTTGCAAAAAATCAGTCTTCTTTATGGTATCAATTTATACACTCACTTGATAATATTTCACTGTTTCCGTTTGCGCTAAGTTTCTTTAAAACATTATCAGGAACTTTTTTTCAATCAAGTATATTAGGTGGAATGTTAATTGCTTTAGGTTTACTGTATTCTTCTCGCATTGCTTTTTCGCTTAGTGTTATAGGTTTTTATTTGGCTTATTTATTTTATTCAATTTTTGGTGCAGATGTCAATGATTTGAATTATAATTTATTAGGATCTAATTTTATTTTTATAGCTATTGCTATTGGTTGTTTCTTTTTAATACCAAATGCTTACAGTTATATTACAGTAGTTGTTTTAGTTCCTATTTTATTATTGGTTTTACTCTCACTTGGAAAAATTCTATCCGTTTTTCAATTAAAAGCTTACTCATTATCGTTTAGCATTGTTTGCACAGCCTTTTTATTTTCACTAAATCAAAGATGGTTTCATAAATATTTGCATTTAGCAACTATACAATATTTCTCAGCAGAGAAAACAATTTATAAATATCTGAATTCATTACAACGCTTTAAAAACGAACACTTATATAAATTAGCTTTACCTTTTTCTGGAGAGTGGAATGTGAGCCAGGGTTATAATGGAAAAATTACACATTTAGGAGAGTGGAGTAAAGCTTTAGATTTTGTGATTGTAGATTCTGAATCTAATACCTATAGAAAACCTCTAAGTGCAAGAGAAGGCTTTTCGAGAGATAATTTTTATTGTTATAACAAAGAAATTTTAGCACCGTACGATGGTTATGTATATGACATTATTAATACGGTTGAAGATAATGATGTTGGGGATGTAGACACCGAACATAATTGGGGAAATACAATTATTATTAATCATTTAAATGGCTTGTTCTCTCAGATTAGTCATATTAAAAAAGATCGGAAGAGC
>JBBIUW010000139.1:0-6724 GCA_037440045.1 Sphingobacteriaceae bacterium | reverse complement strand
TCTTGTGGATCTAATTCAATTTCTACGCATTGCATTTCTTCGCCAAATAATTTGTAATCAATTTCGTGATTGTTCATGATATTTTATTTTTGCCCGCAGATTTCGCTAATTATCGCAGAAAAAAATCAGCGTTAATCTGCGAGATTTGCGGGAGATTATTTTTTATACATTAAAACGGAAATGCATCACATCTCCATCTGCTACAACATATTCTTTACCCTCTACTCTTAATTTACCAACTTCCTTACAAGCATTTTCTGAACCATAAGTGATATAATCATTATATGCAATTACCTCAGCGCGAATAAATCCTTTCTCAAAATCTGTATGAATCACTCCTGCTGCTTGAGGTGCTGTCATTCCTTTTTCAATCGTCCAAGCTCTCACTTCTTTTACACCAGCTGTAAAATAAGTTTGCAATTTTAATAGACTGTATGCTTGTTTAATTAATTTATTTACTCCTGGTTCATCTAATCCCATTTCCGCCAAAAACATTTGTTTTTCTTCGTATGTTTCTAAAGAAGATATTTCGCTTTCCATAGCTGCTGTAATTACTAAAATTTCAGCACCTTCTCCTTTTACCGCTTCTTTAACTGCATCCACATATTTGTTACCTGTTTTTGCTGAAGCCTCATCCACATTACACACATACATTACTGGTTTAATAGTTAGTAAATGTAAATCTTGAATAAAAGGCAATTCGCTTTCTTCTAAATTGCAAGCACGAGCTGATTTACCGCTTTCTAATGTTTCTTTTAATTTAGAACAAGCTGCGTAAGTTTTCACAGCATCTTTATCATTTCCAGTCTTAGCTTGTTTTTCAAATTTCTTTAATTTAGCATCAACAGCTTCTAAATCTTTTAACTGTAATTCAGTATCGATAATCTCTTTATCGCGAACAGGGTTTACGCTTCCATCAACATGTATGATATTATCATCATCAAAACAACGTAATACATGCAAAATAGCATTACACTCGCGGATATTTGCTAAAAATTTATTTCCTAAACCTTCACCTTTACTGGCACCTTTTACTAGCCCTGCAATATCTACAATTTCAACAGTTGTAGGCTGTAAAGCCTGAGGTTTTACTAATTCTGCTAATTTATTTAAACGTTCATCTGGAACCGTGATAACGCCAACATTAGGTTCAATAGTACAAAACGGAAAATTTGCCGCCTGCGCCTTTGCGTTACTTAAACAATTAAACAAGGTCGATTTTCCAACATTTGGTAACCCTACAATTCCACATTTTAATGCCATAATTTACAATAGTTTGAAAGTTAAAAGTTTAGAGAATTAAAAAATAAACAAAACTCTAAACGTTTTATAATTAATTTAATCTGCAAATATATTAAAATGCATAACTCAGCTTTGCTATAAATAATAGCATTGTTGGGCAGTTTTTAACAATTATAGCACAAAATGTGTGGAAAAGAATGGTAAATAATAAGTTATTTGGACTTAATTTTTTCAAATCCAACGGAAAAAAAGCTTTTTAAATCAACATCTAGCGCCTGACAAACCTTTACTAAACTAGTAAACCTAATATCTTCGCCTCTTTCTATGCGCGAATAATAACTTAGAGTATAATCATTATCATAAGCAAAAGTTTCTTGGCTTGTGTAACCTTTTGCTTTTCTTAATGCTTTTATTCTTTCGGCCAGTAATAAAACCTCTTTAGGTTTATCTTTTTTTGTTTTTGCCATATCAGATTTTTCGTCTGCTATGTTAATTTTTTAGCACTGTTTATATTAGCACTAAATAATACAGCTCTTATTAGTGCTATTTATAATAATATTATTATATTTGTTTAACCTATTAAAAATGAAAAAAATATTATTATCATTTGCAATAGCATCATTATTAATGATTGCTTGCAAGAAACAAACAATTGAACCAGAACCTGTAAATAATGTACAACAAGTCACTTCATGTGGACCATTTAATGCTTGTTTTTCCGGTACATTTCAATATGATTCATTATTAACAGCTCAATATGTTCAAAATAATCCTAATGTAAATGATACGGTAGTATCTAATTTCTATTATACATTGTATGCAGATAGAGATACTGTAATGCAAGGTAAAGAATTTGCACATTATATTACAGATAGTTTAACTCATACTTATAATTTTTTATTAGACTATTATATAGTATTTAATAATCCTTGGGGTCAAAAGGGAATGGAATTTGGTCCAGTTACACTGTTAATTACAAAAACAAATAAAATGTTTATAGTAAAACGTACATCATATATGTACTAATATTTAATGTCTTTATTATTTAAAAATAAAAAAATAAAGCAAAAGCCAATAGTCTAAATTAAACAATTATCTAATCTATTATAATGAAAAAAGTGGAATACAAAAGAAAAAAATTAGGAATGTTTGAAGATCCTGATGAAAAAAGCTATCAAGAATTAACAAAAAAGAGAACTGGCTTTTTTCAGGGATATTCAGAAGAAATTCAAAATCAAAACGGCACAGAAATTAAGGTAAAAGTGGCTTTAATAAGAAATGAAGAAACTGGTGAGGTTGAAAAAATTGACTCAGAGAATGTTATATTTTTGGATTAAAAAAGTAATTTTATGAGACACAAAATACTACTATTTACAAATTTTATATTCTTTTCTATCCTCTGCTTTTCTCAAGATTTGATTACTTTAAAAAATGGAGAAGATATTAAAGCTAAAATCTTAAAAATTGGCTTAAATGAAGTTGAATACAAACGTTTTGATAATCTTGACGGCCCCTTAATAGTTGTGGCTAAATCAGATATTTTAATTATCAGATATGAAAATGGACAAAAAGAAATTTTCGAAATAGAAGTCGCATCAATATCAGAGAATAAAAATTTGAATTTTGAAACAAAAGATTGGAAAATTCAAGCAGAACAAGATGCTCAAAAATATTACAGAGGATATAGAAAAAACTTTGCTGGAACATTTATTCCGTGTATATTTTTAGGTCCAATAATTGGTTTGGCTCCAGCAGGAGCAAATATGCGTGCTCAAATAAAAAAAGAAGATATGATAAATGAAAGGAATCCCGAATGGTTTAGGAATGAACTTTATAATTATTCATATACTAATTATGCGAAAAATATGAAAGCTAAACGAGTTTGGGGTGGTTATCTAGGTGGGTCAGGTATATTTATTGGTGTTTTAGGATTGTTAATTACATCTGGAACCATTCGGTTATAATTAATGTTTAATCATTAAATAATTCGACTATAAACTGAACTGATAAAGCAAACAACTAAAAATAGAATCAAAAAATTATAAAAGGGGTTAGAAATTTTCTAATCCCTTTTATTTTTTAACATACTGTCATTATTATTAACATTAGCGTTATATAGGCTAAGCAAATGCTATTTTTACAGCAAAATCAATACTTATGGCAGATATATCTCAACTTCAAAAACTATCAACTCAAGTTCGTCGCGACATTGTTCGCATGGTTCACGCTGTTAGCTCAGGTCATCCAGGCGGTTCGTTGGGTTGTACAGATTTTTTAGTAGCATTATATAACGGCGTTATGAATCATAATCCAAAAAACTTTACCATGGATGGTAAAGGTGAAGATTTATTTTTCTTGAGTAACGGACATATTTCACCCGTTTTTTACAGTGTTTTAGCTCGTTGTGGCTATTTTCCTGTTGAAGAATTAAAAACTTTCCGTCGTTTAAACACACGTTTGCAAGGTCACCCAACTACTCACGACCATTTACCGGGTGTGCGTATTGCCAGTGGTTCATTAGGACAAGGCATGAGTGTGGCTATTGGTGCAGCTTTAACAAAAAAATTAAATAAAGATAATTCCATTATCTACAGCTTACATGGTGATGGCGAATTACAAGAAGGTCAAATTTGGGAAGCTGCCTTATACGCTTCTGCAAATAAAGTAGATAATTACATTGCTACTATTGATTACAACGGGCGTCAAATTGACGGTGATGTAGAAAATGTATTATCTCTTGGAAATTTAAAAGCAAAATTTGAAGCTTTTGGTTGGCAAGTGGTTGAAACCGAGAAAGGAAACGACATGGCTTCTGTAATTGAAGGTTTAGCAAAAGCCAAAACATTTATCGGTAAAGGAAAGCCTATCGTTAACATCATGAAAACAGAAATGGGAGCAGGAGTTGACTTCATGATGGGAACTCATAAATGGCATGGTTCTGCACCTAACGATGAGCAATTAGCAAAAGCATTAGGCCAATTAGAAGAAACTTTAGGAGACTACTAGAAATTATAAATGCTAAATTGTAAATGCTAAATGTTTTTTAGTTTTAAGAAAAATAAACTGTTCAGATTTCTTTTGCTATGTCATTTAACATTTATCATTCAACATTTATCATTGGCCCAACCTACTAATCGCATTCTTTTTATTTTTGATGATTCCTATAGCATGTATGCTCCATGGAATAGTAACATCAAAATTGAAGTAGCAAAAAAAATTATGGGAGAGTTTTTAGATAGCTTAAAAACAATTCCCAATTTAGAATTAGCTTTACGTTGTTACGGACATCAAACCTTTATTAAGCCTGAACGCAATTGTAAAGACACTAAATTGGAAGTGCCTTTTGCTACTGCATCTAAATCAGCGCCACTTATTAAACAACGCATTCAAAAATTAGAACCATTAGGTACGACTCCTATTGCTTATTCATTAGGAGAAAGCGCGGCAGATTTCACACCATGCAGTAATTGCAGAAATATTATAATCTTAATTACAGATGGTATTGAAGAATGTGGTGGTGTTCCTTGTGAAGTATCTGCAGAATTACAACGTAAAGGCATTTTCTTAAGACCATTTGTTATTGGCGTTGGCTTAGATGTAAAGTTTGCAGATGTGTTTGGTTGCATGGGTAAATTTTATGATGTGAGTAACGAAGCAAATTTTAAAGATGTACTCCAATTAGTACTCACAGAAGCCATTTCACAAACAACTGTTCAGGTTGATTTATTAGATATAACTAAAAAGCCCACAGAAACAGATGTCAACATGACATTTTATGATTCAAACACCAAACAAATCAAATACAATTATCTACACACCTTAAATCACAGAGGTAATCCTGATACTTTAGTTTTGAGTCCGAATATTACTTATGATTTAATGGTTCACACCATCCCTCCTATTGAAAAGAAAAACATTACTATAGAAAAAGGAAAACACAATATCATTCCGGTTGATGCTCCTCAGGGATATTTAAAATTGGAACTAGACGGAGCATTAAGTAAATACTTTCCTACTTGCGTTGTTCGTAAGAAAGGAGAAATGAATACGCTTAACATTCAGGATTTTGGCAAGACTGATAAATACATCGTTGGCAAGTATGATTTAGAAATATTGACACTTCCGCGAATTAAATTAAATGATGTAGAAATACAGCAAAGCACTACAAATACTATTAAAGTTCCAACATCAGGAAATGTTTATATTGTAAAAGGAGGCAATGGTTATGGGAGTATTTTTGCAGATGATGGAAAAAAAATGACCTGGGTGTGTAATTTAAATACGAGTTTACAAAACGAAATTATTTATCTTCAACCCGGCAATTACAAAATGGAATTTAGATACGAAAACGCTAAACAAACAACCAATACTATAGAAAGAAAATTCAGTGTAACATCGGCTGTAACAACTAATGTGAAATTAAACTAGTCTTCGACTTCGCTCAGACTGACAAAATAACGACTATGAAAAAATATACATACACAGAAAAAAAAGACACTCGTTCTGGATTTGGAGCGGGATTACAACAATTAGGACAAACAAACCCTAATGTAGTTGCATTATGTGCCGATTTAATTGGCTCATTAAAAATGGATGCATTTAAAGCAGAAAATCCGGATCGTTTTTTTCAAGTAGGAATTGCTGAAGCTAACATGATTGGTTTAGCAGCTGGTTTAACTATAGGAGGTAAAATTCCTTTCACAGGAACATTTGCCAACTTTAGTACAGGACGTGTATATGATCAAATTCGTCAAAGTGTGGCGTACTCAGGAAAAAATGTAAAAATCTGTGCTTCGCATGCGGGTTTAACATTAGGAGAAGATGGTGCTACTCATCAAATATTAGAAGATATTGGATTAATGAAAATGTTACCTCACATGTGTGTGATTAATCCATGTGATTATAATCAAACAAAAGCTGCTACGATTGCTATTGCTGATTATGAAGGTCCTGTGTATTTACGTTTCGGTCGTCCAACTGTTCCAAACTTTACACCAGCTGATCAAAAATTTGAAATTGGTAAAGCGGTGATGCTAAACGAAGGGACAGATGTAACGATTATTGCAACCGGTCACTTAGTTTGGAAAGCTATTGAAGCAGGAGAGAAATTAGCTGAACAAGGTATTTCTGCAGAGATTATAAATATCCACACAATTAAACCATTAGACAACGAAGCTATTCTGAAATCTGTAGCAAAAACTAAATGTGTGGTTACTGCAGAAGAACACCAAATGCACGGTGGTTTAGGAGACAGCGTTGCTCAATTATTATCACGTAACACGCCAACTCCTCAAGAATTTGTGGCTGTTGACGATAGCTTTGGAGAAAGTGGAACACCAGATGAATTAATGACTAAGTATAAATTAGATACTATTGACATTATCAATGCTGCACAAAAAGTAATGAAAAGAAAATAAGTACAGATTAAAGAAACAAGATAAAAGATTAAAGACAGTTCGAGTAGCTGTCTTTTTTCATTTGT
>JBBIUW010000138.1:0-6725 GCA_037440045.1 Sphingobacteriaceae bacterium | reverse complement strand
TTACTCTTTCCTCCTACTCTCATTTTAATAGCGAATTCAGGGAGATAAGCCATTTTTATTTGATGCTTGTGAATAAAGCGTAACATTAATTCATAATCAGCGGCAGAAACTAAATCTAAATTAAAGCTACCGTATTTTTCATAAATAGTTCGTTTTACAAAAAATGTAGGATGTGGTGGCATCCACCCTTGCAAAAACATCCCATGCTTATAGTTACCTGATTTCCACTTACGATGAATTTTATTTGTATCATGCTTATCCACATAAAATAAATCGGCATACACCGCATCTGCATGATTGGCTTTAAATGTATTCACCACATTTTCGATAATGTGATGGTTAGTATAAAAATCATCGCTGTGCAAAATTCCAATCACATCACCTGTAGCTAATAAAATTCCTTTATTTAGGGCATGATATAGCCCATTATCTTTTTCGGAAATAAATTTTGAAATTCTATCCTTATATGAATGAACTATAGAAATGGTACCATCTGTTGAGGCTCCGTCAACTATGATGTATTCAATATCCTTATAAGTTTGATTCAAAACAGAATCAATTGTCTCAATCAATGTTGATTCACTATTGTAAGTTATTGTAATAATTGAGACTTTCAAAACTTATAACTGAGTTAAAGAGTGGGCAAAATAAATTAAGGATTTAAAATTAAAATCTATCCGTTCGTCTTGCTTAGCATCATTGCTAATATATACAGTTTTCATTCCCGCATTTCTTCCAAACTCCATATCGCTCATACTATCTCCAACAATAATTGATTTATTAAAATCTACATGAGGGAAATCTTGTTGAGCTTGTAATGCCATCCCTATTCCAGGTTTACGAGTTGGATGATTCTCTGCTGCTAAATAAGGAGAGTAATATATTTTATCAATTCTTCCTTTCATAAAATTAATTTCATACAACATATTTTGATGAATTAATTCTAAGTCTTCAGGGAAGATAATTTTTTTACCGATACATTGTTGGTTTGTAACAACTACAATAGTTTTAAAAATTGGATTTAATATTCTTAAAGCATTTAACGCTCCATCAATAAACTCAAATTCAGTGGTATGTTTCACATAATCATCTTCCAGCTTTTTGTTAATCACACCGTCACGGTCTAAAAACAAAGTCCAAGTATTATCAATATTTAAATCCTTTAAAGTCATCTTGTGCTTTTTTATAATCTTCAGGAATACCAATATCTATGAAATAGCCATTGTATTCAAATCCAAAAATATTAAGTTCTTTTAATCGTTTTTCATAAAAATCTTTTTCTATAGAAAACACCGCATTGGCCTCTGTTTTATTTAAATACACTTCTCTATTTAAAATATAAACACCTCCATTGATTAAGCCCTGAACCTCTTTGTTATCTTTTTCTTTAAAAGCCGAAATACGATCTAAACGCCCCAACTCAATAGTTCCATACCTAGCTGCATTATCCACTTTTCTTAAAGCTAATGTACAATCAGCTTGCTTAAAAATATGATTGCGATAATGTGTTTTAATATTCACATCAAAAAAAGAATCTCCATTTAAAACCAAAACATCACTGGTTTTACATTTAGTCATTGCATTTCTGATGCCACCTCCAGTTCCTAAAGGTGTTTCTTCTTTGGCATAAGAAATTTTAATTCCTTTAAATTCATCCTTATAATACTCAACGATTTTTTCAGATAAATAACCTGTTGATAAAACCACGTGTTGAATCTTATAAAACTTTAAATAATCAAACACATAGTTTAAAAAAGGAATTCTATTGATAGGCGCCATTGGCTTGGGCACATCGTTTACAACCGATTGCAGTCGAGTTCCAAATCCTCCAGCTAATATAATTGCTTCTTTTAGCAAGATAAATTAGGGTTTAGGAAATAATGCAATTTCAACTAACTCACAAATCGTATGCCCTAAAATCATATGACACTCCTGAATACGTGGCGTATCTTTAGAAGGAATATTAACTAAATACTTTGCACATTCTTTCATTTTTCCACCTGTTTCGCCAGTAAAAGCAACTGTTACCATACCCAATTCATTTGCTACTTCTAATGCTTTAATAACATTGGTTGAATTGCCGCTAGTAGACAAACCTATTAATACATCTCCTTTACGTCCCATAGCTTTTACTAAGCGACTATAAATAACATCATAACTATAGTCGTTGGCTACTGCAGTTGTATAACTCGTATTTACATGTAATGCTTCGCTAAACAAAGGAGCTCTATCATAATAAAAACGACCACTTAACTCAGCAGCTAAATGTTGAGCATCGGCTGCTGAACCACCGTTTCCAGCCCACAATACTTTACCATCATTCTTATAACTAGCAACTATTTCATTAACTACAGATTGAACAGTATTTAAAATAACATCGTTTGATAATAAAGAATTTTTTAAATCAATGGACGCCTGAATGCGAGATTTAATGTGTTGTATCATGTATTTATATATTTCTTTTTGGCTCTGATAAAATTATGAATAACTATTGTATTTATCAAAATTGATTTTTATTGATTGTATATGAAAAAACCTGAATATAGGCCTTTAAAATCTTAGCCATTTCTTCTGCCTTTATTTTATCATTTCCTTCTACAGCAAGCCAAGTCACAGTTCTATCAGCATTATATTTTAAAAACTTGGTTATTTGCTGCGTATGATTATCAATTTCAAGCTGATATGGATAATCAAAAATTAAAAACATTCCATTTCCGCCATACTGTATGGTAGGGTGTTGACCAGAAAGAGCTGAATTACCAATACTTTTAAATGGTTTATTATAACCAAGGTAATCTAAAATAGTTGGATAAATATCAATTTGAGAAATAGATTGTTCTTGCGGATTATTAAATGCACTATCTCCACTAGCGATAAAAGTAATGGGAATTGCAAACTCATTAATTGTATTTCCTTCAAAATTACCCAAACTACCAGAAGTGTGATCGGCGCAAATGACAATGATAGAGTTATTGTACCAAGACGATTTTTTTATGTCATTAAAAAAAAGCTGTAATGAAATATCTGTATACTTCATGCTTTTTTTAACAGGATCTTTGATACTATCTAATAATGTCTTATAAGGCTCTGGTATTGGAAATGGATGGTGAAGGGATAAAGTTAATAGAGACGCGCAAAACGGTTGAGGCAACGTATTGAGTTTTTCAGCTACAAACGGTAAAAACAAGTGATCATCTACACCCCAACCACTATTTTCGTAATGACTGTCGTATGTATCCTGATCATAGTAATTTTTAGAAAAATTTATATTCGTAAAGTTTTGAAAACCAAAAGTAGTTTTTAGTCCTCCATAAAAAAAAGAAGTATGATACCCTTCCTGTTCTAACAAATAAGAAATAGCATGCACATTATTATTACTGTAATTTGAATAACAATAATTTTTATCCATAAAAGAGGGAATGCCCGCAAGCACAGAAGGCAAAGCATCAATGGTTAATCTACCGTTAGCCATACCATATTTATAGGTTCTTGAAACTGAAAATAGAGAATCTAAAAATGGCGTATAGGCTTTTACTTCAGGATTAAAAAGACCAATTCTCTCAGAACAAAAACTTTCTAGTATTATGAATAAAATATTTTTCTTTTTAAACTCTTTTGAGTGAAATTGTTTTTCGAAACTGATTAATTTTTCAGCTTCTTCTTCAAGATAATAATTTTCAATTTTTATGTTCTTATTATCTAATGTATGTAAAAACTGAAAAGGCGTATTACTTGCCAACCATTGTAATTTTGGATTTACTAAAGAAGGTATATCAAATGGCATAAAAGGCCTTATACTATATCCACCTCTCATAATCGAAAAAAATAAAAACAATACAATTACAACATTTATAATTTTTATGTGGGGTTTGATAGGATAATTTTTATAATTATTTATTTGCTTTTTAATTACCCAAACTGCAAAAGCAACAAACACAAATAATAAAATCAATAAATACCAGTAATCTTTTAAATAGGAGCCTAATAGAGCTGGGATTTCCGGTAACATATCCAAAATTTCGGCTCCCATTCTTTTTTTAGTAATGGGATAGTATCCGATATCTGATAAATTTAAAATACACCAAACCGAAAAAGCAAAAATAAACCAGATTAGTGCCACCCTTTTCACTACTTTGTTTTCGACATTTAAAAACAATAAAATCAACCAAGTAGGAAGTAAAAAATAAATACAGGAAATAGCATCTGTTAATATTCCTATTAAAAATGCTTTACATATTTCAATTAACCCAGAGTCGGAAAATTGATTGAAAAAAATTGAGAAAAATAAAATTCTCTGTATGAGGCAAAAAATCAAACAGATTCCAAGTAACTTCAATAAAAAAAAAGTCTTATGAAATTTTTCTTTCATCCTTAAAAAAATAAAACCTCAAAGGAGCAATTAAAATACTGTTCTGTTTCAAGCGTAATAATTCCTGTTTTCTTTTCAAAATCACCTGTTGTATTTTCAAAATCAGCAATACCATACCAAGGTTCTAAACAAACAAAATTATCAGAACCTTTTTTAGACCAAATACCATAATAAGGCCAATTTTTAGATATTAATGAAACTCCATGTTTTGTTTTTTCAGACAATAGTTGCACTTCGTTTATTTGATTATTCATACAAACTAGGGCATCATTATTAAATAATTCTTTTGAGACATTTAATCTATTATTTTCTAATTTTATTTGCCTTGTTGTATGCGTAATTAATCCTTCATTTAAAAGATTAATATTTAAAGTTTCTTTAACAGGAAAATACAATTGATAATCATTAAATGACTCGTTAGTTTGAAGCGGACAGTTAAATGCAGGATGTGCACCAATAGAGAAAAATAATTTTTTATTATCTGGATTAAAAACGGAATAAGTCACTTCCAATTTATCATCTATAAGTTTATATCCTATTTGTAAACTAAAATGAAAAGGATAATCTTTTAAACTTTCTTCATTAGCTGTTAATTCAAATAATATATAATCTGAAGTTTGTTCAATGCAAATAAACTCTTTATCTCTTGCAAAGCCATGTTGAGGCAAATGATATTTTTGAGATTGATATTCAAATGTTCCTTCTTTTAACTTACCTACAATAGGAAATAAATTTGGAGCATACCTAGCCCATACGTCTGCATTAGCTTGCCATATATACTCTATTTGCGTTTCATTTGAAATAACAGAACATAACTCAGCTCCGAACGAATTTACCTTAATACTTAAGGTATTATTTTGTAATTGAAATACAGGCATTATAAAGACATTACCCCTTCTATCTCAGCAGCTTTTTCGTAAATAGAAATAATTTCATCTACATTCATCACCACTTGTTTAACAGTGATACTGATATAGTTTCCTTTTGTTGACTGTTTTTGTATGATATCTGCATCATTATCGAAAATTACTTCAACCAAAGCCATTGTTTTATTATCAGATTTGATAATAAACTTAAACATATATACATATGGAAAAGAGCTAATACTCTCTTCTAACTTTTTTCTTAACTCATCAAATGTACCTTGTGCCATTATTTATTAAAATAGTGATTATAAATTAATATTAATCCAAATATGATTAAAGCTGAACCTGTAATATAATTTATGATTGTCATAATTTTATTGGTTAGGTAGTTTTTAATTTTACCAGCCAATTTCACTTTAAATAACTCAACAAATAAAACAGCTCCCAAAACAATACTAAAAAACACAATCATTTTTATCATTGAATATTCTAATGTTTTGCTAATAGCTGTAACATTTGCTAACCACAATAACCAAACTGTTGGATTAAAAAGATTTAAGAAAAAACCTTTTAACAACATTAACTTTGGACTTGGCAATTGGTTTTCTATATCAATGGTATCGTCTGTTTTAACAGGGATTTTTTTGAAGAAAAATGCGCCAAAAACAATAAGTATAATACCGCCAATAATTGCAAAAAATGTCTGTGCTTTTTCGGAATGCAATAAATTAGCCATCCCAAAATGCACCAACACGCATACTAATAAACACAAAAAGAAATCACTTAAAACAACTCCTGTTGCTAAAAATGAACCCGTTCTGTATCCGAACTTAATGCCTGTATTTATTAAAGCAAAAAAAGCTGGGCCAAACGAAAATGTAAGGAGCAGTATAATAACAACTGCCTGATATGTTAAACTTAAAATCAAAATGTAGTTTTATAATTGGCAATAAAATTTTGCCATTCTTCTAATAATTTACCTTTTAGTACTCTTGGAAATTTGTGTGCAGAGCCCAATTTTCCTTTTGTTGCCATAAAATCAATAAAAGCATCATCTGGTAATACTTTTACGTATACGTCTTTTAAGGCTGCTATTCTTTCTGTTCTATAATCGTCGTTAATTTCTTTTAAATGAAAATCTAATCGCTGTTTAATATCTTCTTCAGATACTTTTTTATTTGAGCCCACATACCACTGATGTGCAAATAAAGTTCCGTGAGGTACGCCAGCTACTGCAAATTCATTAATTTCAATTTTTAAATCATCTGCTGTTAATTTAATTGCACGACTCATGTTTTCTACAGATAGATGTTCACCACATAAACTTAAATAGTGTTTTGTTCTACCTGTAATAACAATCTCCGCATGCTCTAAATCAGTAAAACGAACAGTGTCTCCAATTAAATAACGCCATGCTCCAGAACAAGACGTTAAAAGCAATGCATAATCTTTTCCAAGCTCAACATCTTTAATCGTTAATGCTTTAGCGC
>JBBIUW010000137.1:0-6726 GCA_037440045.1 Sphingobacteriaceae bacterium | reverse complement strand
AGAAACCTATCTTACTATTTCTGGTAATACTGTTAAATTTTCACCTGTTGCAGGAGGGTTTCAGGCTAATGTAAATATTGGCTGGAAAATACTAGATGCTTCTGGGGTAGTGAAAGCTTCTAATTATAATTTATTGAGCCCAATTATTACTGATACGACTCAACTGCCTTCATTTATTGATAATCAAAGGTTTTCATTAGATAACGGACAATATAATTTAGAATTGGTGATAACAGATAATGCATATCCCGATAAAAAAACGAGCTTTTCTCAAAAAATTAATATTTTATTTAATAGAGAAAAAAAAGTGTACAATTCAGATATTCAAATATTAGAATCGTTTACTAAGTCTACAACACAAAAACTATTAACTAAAAGCGGATATGATTTAGTACCCTATAATATTAATTATTTCCCTAAAAGATTAAATGCACTCAAGTTTTATATGGAGTCATATAACTTAGATACAGTGTTAGGTAAGGGACACAAGTTTGTATATTATTACTATATCGAAAATAATGAAACTTTAGAAAAACAATTTGGCTTTTCAGGGATTTCAAAACAATCAGCTAACAGAATAAATCCGTTATTAGCCCAGTTTGATATTACACAACTAGCTTCAGGTAATTATAATCTTGTTATTGAAGTAAAAGATTCTACTAGTAAAATTCAATCACAAAAAAAATGGTTTTTCCAACGTCAAAGTGATGCAACTCAAATAACTCAGTCAACCAAAATTGGTTCTATTGAGGAGTTTTTTAATTCTGTTCAAAGTACCGATTCATTAAAACAATTCATAGAATGTTTATGGCCAATATCTTCAACTAAAGAGCGTGAATGGCAACAAATACAAACAAAGAAAAAAGATCCTACTTTAATGCGTGGCTTTTTGGTTGAATATTGGAAAAATCAAGCAGGTGATACCGCAAATGCCCTCACGATATGGTATAATTATTACAAACAAGTGCTAGAAGCAAATGCACTATTAAAATGCGGTAAGCAAAAAGGTTATTATACTGATAGAGGCCGTGTTTATTTACAATACGGGAAACCAGATCAACGCAATCAAATTAATAGCGAGCCTAACACATATCCTTATGAGATATGGCAATATTATAGAATTTACGATAAAGCCACGAAACGTTTTTTTACAAATAAAAAATTTGTTTTTGCAAACTTCGCCATCGCAGATGATTGTTATAAATTAATACATAGCGACGTAAAAGGAGAATTTTATGACGAGAGGTGGAAATTTAAGCTAGTGAATCGTTCTCAGCAATCAACTAATATAGATGATACAACTCCAGGGAAAACCTATGGAAGTAACATGGATGATAATTTTAATAATCCTCGTTAATATATGTTGGATACTAAGGTTGCAGTTGTTATTTTAAATTGGAATGGAAAAACTTTTTTAGAGAAGTTTCTGCCTACTGTTTTAAAATATTCGACTAGCGCTAAAATTATAGTTGCAGATAATCGGTCAACAGATGATAGCGTAGCTTTTTTAACGGCTAATTTTCCTGAGGTAACAGTTATAGTTAACCCAACCAATGATGGTTTTGCAAAAGGCTATAATTTAGCTTTAAAACAAGTTAAAGCGCAGTATTATGTTTTATTAAATTCGGATGTGGAAGTAACAGAAAATTGGATAGAGCCAATTATTCAAGTTATGGATTCAGATTTAGAGATTGCAGCTTGTCAACCAAAGATTTTAGACTTTAATCAAAAATCAAAATTTGAATATGCTGGAGCAGCAGGTGGATTTATGGATAAATACGGCTATCCATTTTGTAGAGGCCGATTATTTAATGTGCTAGAGGAAGATAAAGGCCAGTATGATAATTTAATGGAAGTTTTTTGGGCAACAGGCGCTTGTATGTTTGTGAGAGCAGAAGCTTTTTGGAAAGTTGGCGGTTTTGATAACGATTATTTCGCTCATATGGAAGAAATAGATGTATGTTGGCGAATGAAGAATATTGGGTATAAAATATTTGTAAATCCTAAGTCGGTTGTTTATCATGTTGGTGGAGGTACTTTAAATAAATTAAGCCCTAAAAAAACATTTCTAAATTTCAGAAATAACTTAATTACACTTACAAAAAATGCTTCGCCTCGCTTTTTATTTTTTAAAATCATTTACAGAATGATTTTAGATGGAGTTGCTGCATTTAAATTTTTAACCGAAGGCAATGGTTCTCACTTTATTGCAGTTATAAATGCACATTTTTCTTTTTACGCACATTTACCTTCCACACTAAAAAAGCGTGATGATATGCGTTTAATGAATGAATTTAAAGATGCTACAACAGGTGTGTACGAAAAAAACATTGTGTTTATGCACTTTGTAAAAAAAGTGAAGTATTATAGCGATTTGTAGTGAAGTGAAAACAAAAAATTAAACCACATAGACACTTAGGTCTATAATTGTAATAGGTAGAGATAGAAAACAAGTTTTTGAGCATAGGATATTGTGAAAGAAGGAAAGCTTCTCTATCCGATACTCAGTTCAACAAAATTCTATGGTTCTATGTGGTTAAAATAAACTTCAATTTGCATTTAGTCGCGAATATTATTTCGAACTCCAATTCGAATACATCCCTTTTTGTGGGTCGAACTCCATTTTATTTTTTTTACAAATTAAATTGGCAACGTCTCTCGCTTGAATTAATGATACAGGGATTCCTCCACCAGCTCTTCCCCAATGACTAGCGTAGTAAAAGTTTTTTAAATTTGGTAAAGTAAATTTTACAGGTGAGGCTGCTGCCATGTTTTTTCCTGGTAACCATCCTTGCGCACTTCCTTTCCAGTTGTTTGTATATCTAAATACGGTGGCAGGTGTCGCAAAATCTACTACTTCTATTTCGTTTTTAATGCCTGGATATTTCACCTCTAATAATTCAATCAACGAGTCTGTAAATTTCTTTTTCTCAGCTCTATATCTTGGTCTATCGTTTTTGCGTAAATCAATCCAAAATTGCCCATTGGTAGTATAAAAACTACAGGCCATTACTGTTTTACCTTCAGGAGCTAGAGTAGGGTCGTAGTTATAAAAATGGGTTTCTAATCTATCCCAAGTTTTGCCGCATGGCGAAACAAGCTTTGTTTCGGTTGGGAACCGAGAGAAATGAGGATATTCTTTATATGATTTTTTTAATCCAAATGAAACTAATAAGATTGAATAATAAACATCTAATATTTTTCCATCCTTTAATTTTAAAATGTTTTCATCCACATATTTGCCATCTAAATATTCAAATACTGATTTATACCAATCAGCTGTAGAAACAACCATGTCGCTTTTATGAATCACATCATTTCTTACGAGTAATCCTTTAGCTTCGTTATTTTCTACTAGTATTTTTTTGACTGGTGTATTGTAATGGATTTTTCCACCTAATGATATATAATTATCTGCAATTCGTTGAGCCCAACTCAATGAGCCTCCAATAGGGTATCCAGCACATTGTTGGTCAAAAAAAGCCATCGGAAAATTAATGACCATCATTTTAATTTCGTCGCCATCAAACAATAACTCAAAACTTTCTTTTAAAAATGGGCTTTTAAATTTTTTGGCAATATCAAAATTGGTAATTCTTTTTTGCTTGGTTAAATACACTAAAAACTTAAGATAGCGAGCCATTTTAATGCTTCTGATTATTGAAGGAATTAATGGTAATTTATACATGACAGGAGGCAATTCAAATTGCTGTAAGTTTCTAATGTCTTGAATAATTTCATTAATCACACCACTATCTTCGGGAGATAAATCGAGCATATAAGCTTTTAGTCTGTCAAGGTTGGTATATAATTTAAAAACCTTGTTGCCGTATTTATCCGCAGAGTTTTTTACTTCAATGTGCATTCTCACATCGTGGTTGTGAAAAGGAACTTTTTCAAGATCAATCAACTCCGACCACATTTTATAAAACCCACTGCCTTTTTTTGATCCTAAAATCCAATGGATAGAGCCATCAATGGTATAGCCACCATTTTCCCAACTAGTACATAAACCACCAGGGATAGAATGTTTTTCGAAAATTTGAGTATCAAAACCATTCATCTGTAAATAGCAGCCAGTGGCTAATCCCGAAATGCCAGCGCCTATGATATTAATGGTTGGTTTTTGTTGCACTCTCAAATATATTAAAAAGATTGTGATTTTGTAGAATCTACGTTACACCGAAGTTTTTCATTCAGAAAAAGCGGAAAAAATGTAATATCTTTGATATATGAGGTTTTTAAAGAGTTCGAATCTCTCCGGGTCCACTCGGGCAAAAGATAGTATGAGGAGATTACCACGGTAACATTAAATACGATTTTGTTGACAAAGATGACCAACAAAATAAAATCTATTCAACAGTAATTATTGGCCCAAATGGAACACGGAAAAGTTTGCTTTTTAATCTAATCATTTATATTTTCAAGTGCATTAGTGACCTAAAGGAGAACAAAGAAATTGATTATAAAAAATATGGTGAAGGAGATTTCCATTTAATCTATGCTCTTAATAATGAGATTTATGAAATAGTGAGAATGCATTCTACTGATGGCAAAAAGCATAATCAATATGGGTATGCTTTGTTGATAAATAAAGCGAAGCGAGAAATAAAAGATTTTGAGTTGCCAATAACAATAATTGGGAATTCAATAAACATTACAGATAAATTTCCATTTTATAAGGAAGATGAATTTAAACGATTTCAATATTTAGGAATTAAGTATAATCCACAGTCTGCAACGGTAATTCTTTGTTGGTTCTAACGTATTTTGTAGAAGGTCCTTCGCCTAATCTGTCAACCCATTGGCCTTCCAACAATTTACTAATATCATAGCTAATAATACCGAAGGTGTTGATTTTTTTGCTTTTAATGGATAAAAACTTCGATACACCGAAGTTTTATTGAATTGGCATTGACTTTATAAAAATAAAAGAGCTACTGGTTAAGTAGCTCTTTTTTTGAATATGTATAATTTATCTGTTATAAATCATCTGTATTTACTCTTGCGCCGGCTTGTTTTTCTTTATGTTTTTTAATTTGAGATTTTAATGCTTCGCAAGCTAAGTCAATAGATTCTTCAAATGAAGCAGATTGTTTTTTTGAAAACAATTCTTGTCCCTTTGCTAATATTTTTATTTCGGCAACTTTATTTTCGCTATTAGATGATTTATCTAAACGCATAATAACTTCACCATTTATTAAACCATCATGAAAGGTTTTAAGTTTGTTCATTTTTTCGTTAGCAAATGCAATTAACTTTTTGTCTGCATCAAAATGCACTGATTGGATGTTCGTTGTCATAATAAATCCTCCTTGTTTTGTGTTTTTAGTTTATACTCTGTTAATTGTAATGTATTAATCACCTCGTGGGTGGGCTTGTTTGTACGATTTTTTTAATTTTTCTATAGTGTTATGAGTGTATACCTGAGTAGCGCTTAAGTTTGCATGTCCTAATAAATCCTTTACCGCATTAATATCAGCCCCATTATTTAATAAATGAGTTGCAAATGAGTGTCGTAAAACGTGTGGGCTTTTCTTTTGTATGGTCGTAACTTTTGAGAGGTACTTTTTTACTGTATTGTAAACTGATTGCTCACTTAGTGTATGTCCTTTCTCGCTAACCAACAACATAGGATTTGATAGGTTTTGTTCCTCTTTTACTTGTAAATAGCCCTCAAGGTTACGTTTTAGATTTAAAGAAATAGGAATAATTCGTTCTTTAGAACGTTTTCCTAATACTTTTATCGTAGAATTAAATAAATCAACGTCAATTTCCTTTAAATGAGTAAGTTCGGATCTACGAATCCCTGTTTGATATAGTAAATCTAAAATTAGTTTATCTCTCAATCCATTAAATCCTTTATCAAATTCAATGTCTGAAAATAAATCTTCCATTTGGTGTTCGTCAACAAAAACAGGCAAACGTTTCGGCGTTTTTGGTCCCGAAATTTTTGACATAGGATTGTTGTGGATGATTTGCTGACGTTGAAGGTACTTAAAGAATGATTTTAATGAAGATAATTTACGGTTAACCGACCGTGCAGAAATCTTATCTTTCATAAGGCTTGATATCCAAACCCTAATTTGTTGGTAGTTTATGTCTTCAATTAAAAAAGAGTCTTTATTTGGATTTATGAAGTCCAAAAACTGGTGAATGTCGTTTTTATAGGAAGTTATGGTGTGAACAGAATACTTTTTTTCATACGATAAGTAATCAAAAAAAGAATCTATGTGCTTATGTAACATAAAAAACCTAAGGTTACTACGAATTTACTTTAAAATATCGCAATAACCTTAGGTTATAATATAATTTTTGTGAAAAAAGGTTACTGAAATTATTCAGCAGCTAAACCTAATTGCATTTTTTGCTTGTAAACAGCTTTAATGCGAGTTTGTCTGTTAGTTACAGATGGTTTTTCGAAATTTTTACGGTTACGTAATTGTTTCACAACACCTGTTTTTTCAAATTTCTTTTTGAACTTTTTTAAAGCTTTTTCAATGCTTTCACCTTCTTTTACTGCTACTATTAACATTATATAATTTTTATTAAATTTTTTACAATTTGTAATTAATTTTTTGTTCAGCTACTTGGCATTTGCACTTGTGTTGTTGTATATATAAATATATATAATATTAAAATTATAAAATATTATAGTCTTTTATTTTTATAGAGTTATTTTTAAAAAAATTAAAATTTTAATTTAGAAACTCTCTGAAGATTATA
>JBBIUW010000136.1:0-6756 GCA_037440045.1 Sphingobacteriaceae bacterium | reverse complement strand
GTATTTTGATCAAATAGGTTTAGTAACTTCTGAGGTTATTATTTCTCCACCTGGTACTTATGAGGGGATTGATAATATTTATACAGAGAGCAATGATAGGGTAGAGAAATTCTGGAAAATGAAAATGCTACAATTTGCTAATGAAAAAGAATATAACACGCAAATAATAAATGGATTTAAGAATGGTGAAAATCCTGAAATAATTATTGTTGTAGATAAATTGCTTACTGGATTTGATGCACCACGTAACACAATTTTATATTTAGACAAGCAATTAAAAGAACATAATCTATTACAAGCTATCGCTCGTGTTAATCGTGTATTTGAAGGAAAAGATTTTGGATATATTATTGATTATTACGGGAATTTAGGAAACCTTGACAATGCACTTACAACATATAGTGGCTTGGAAGAGTTTGATGAAGAAGACTTAGCTGGAACACTAGTAAATGTAACTGAGGAAATAAAAAAACTTCCTGAAAGACATGCGCATCTTTGGGACCTTTTTAAAGAGGTAAATAATAAATTAGATTTAGAATCTTATGAAAGAATTCTTAAGCCTAAAGACATCAGAGATAGTTTTTACGAAAGGCTTTCCATCTTTGTGAGAACACTAAAAATTGCTTTATCTACGGTTGAGTATATTGAAAAAACACCAAAAGAAACAATTTCTAAATACACAGAAGACGCTCGTTTCTTTTTAAAGCTTCGTGTATCTGCCAAGTCTCGATATAGTGATGGGATTGATTATCGTCAATATGAATCACAAATTCAGAAACTAATAGATACACATGTAACAAGCGATGAGGTAATTCAATTAACTAATCAGGTAAATATTTTTGATAAAGAAGCTTTTGAAAAAGAAGTTGAGCAGCATACAAGCTCTGCAGCAAGAGCTGATTTAATTGCTAGTAGAACAGCTAAAACTATTAATGAAAAAATGGGGGAAGATCCGGCTTTTTACAAAAAATTCAGTAAAATGTTGGAGGAGATAATTGAACAATATTCACAAAGAAGATTAAGTGATGTAGAGTTTCTTAAAAGTGTTACAGATATTATGGTGGCTGTTCGAGATAAAAAAGATGTCGATACGCCTAGTGAATTATTAAATAATGAAAATGCACAAGCGTTTTATCGTAATTCAAAAGAAATATTAAAATCATCAATCACTAATGAAGCATTAAAACAATTACCAGTTGAGCTAGGATTAAATATAGAGTCGATCATAAAATCAAATATTGTAGTAGATTGGAAAATAAAGCAGGATACTATTAATAAAATGAAGCAAGAAATAGATGACATGATTTACGATTTGCAAGATAAATATGATATTCAAATAGGAACACAACAATTAAATAATTTGATTGATAAGTCTATTGAAATTGCAAAAAACCGTTATGAGTGATTTAGCTAATAAATATAGTGTTGATTACGGGACAACAAGGATTAATTTTTCATTGGAATACAGTGATAGAAAATCTTTAGGCATAACGGTTTCTCCGGATTTGTTGGTAAAGGTTACTGCGCCTTACAATTCTTCTATTGAGAAAATAAAAGAAAAGGTAGAAAGTAAAGCTAAGTGGATAGTAAAGCAACAAAATTATTTTGGAGAGTATTTACCAAAGACTCCTGCAAGAGAATATGTAAATGGCGAAACACACTTATACGCTGGTCGTCAATATCGCTTAAAAATTATAAAGAGTAGGAAAAACGAAGTTAAATTAAATGGTGGCAATATTGTTGTTTATTCAGATAAACCACAAGAAATAAACTACACAAAACTTCTCTTAGATAATTGGTATCGTACCCATGCAATTCGATTGTTTAATTGGAGAATTGAACAGAACCTTTCAAAGTTTGTCAAATTCAAGATAGAATCACCGAAGCTAGTAGTTCGAAGAATGGAAAAACGTTGGGGAAGTTGTACGCCAAATAAAAAAATAATTCTTAATCCCGAAATAATTAAAGCACCGGTAAAATGTATTGATTATGTGATAATACATGAATTATGTCATTTAGTACATCACAATCACAGCCCTGAATTTTACAAACTTCAAGATAAAATGTTTCCAGAGAATGAGAAATGGAAGAAGAAACTTGATTCTTTTCTCGCATAACTAATTTATTAGTTCAGGTAAATCGGTGTTCCTCGGCAGGTTCAAGCAACAAATTGCCCCCGCTCCGCTGCATTTGTAATGCTGCGTTTTAAGCTTTTGGTTGCACTTTTTTAATTTCAAATTATTAAGTTTTTATAGAAGTGAAATATTGTTAGAACTATTTTATGCAAATCGAACCGTTTTTCGGTATATCTGTCATAAAATAGTTCTCCGCTTCCCAACATTTACTTCGCTATCACAGAATATCTTTTCTCAAGTATCTCTTTATATCTTTCTTTAAATTTATCAGAGAGAAATGAATTGTCAAATCCATTCAAAAGCTAATGGTTTGTTTTTTATAAAACGTTTAAACACACCTACTATTTGTTTGTCATTCAAATCCAAGCCTTGTCCAAAACGTTCAAAATGATCTTTTCTTAAGCGTTTTTTTTTGCCTTCTATTGGTAAGGCTAGTTCTTCATTATCTAAAGGATTCGCTAGGCTCACATTCAATAAATCATATGCAGGAGCTAAAGCCCAATGAGTTTCCACATCAATCATTGAGAAATTTTTTAAATGCATATCATTGTTTCCGGTTAAAAAACTAAAAACAGTCAATTCAAAAAAGTAAAGCTTATCCAACAAAGTATCATCAGAGTAATCACTTAACGCTTTACCAATTTTCTCCATCGAGCTTTTGTATTTATCAAATGCTTCAATTATTTGGAACATGTCAATCATGTGAATCTTCTCTCCTTTCTCAGTTCTATCAATACGTTTTGTAATGTAAGATAGTTCACCAGATTGTAATCGTATCAAACTTGATTGTACAGTATTAATTCCAAAAGCTTCGGCAATACGCATCGTTACATGTTCATTCTGTGGCATTTCACGATAGTGTTCAGAAGGTGGCTTAAAAATATAATTACCGCCTAAAGCGCCAACAACAGTTAAGCGACCGGCACCTCCATTATTTAAAGCCTCTCCAACTAATGATAAAGATAATTTTGGTTGCACACCTGGAACAGCGACACTTCGCTCTACAACATTTTTAGCAAGGTCCGCCATTTGATTAAATGAATATTCCAAGCGCGGTGCTTTCTTTGTTCCAAAAAATTCCTGGCTACAAGCTTCATGAAAATCATCTTCTGATTCTTCTATGGTCTTATAACAATATAAACACTTCTTACTCATTACTTCCTATTATTGGTTTAACACTCACAGCACCTATACAGTTTTGGCAACACGCTAATAGCAATCCCATTCTGTCATTTGGATTTAGTTTCCAATTTTTACTTGCAATTTCTAGCAACCAACCTTCAGGAATCAAACCTTCAAAAAATGGAAACAAACGTTTATCAGTGTATAACTTATCTGTTACTGGCATACTAAATGTGATGAATTGTGATGGATGTTTTTCTACATAATTTTTATCATAAGAAAAAGTATAATCGCCTTCGTCAGTTTCCGTTAACATACCTGCCAGCATATCTTTATAATATATTTCTGCTTGTCTCATTATATTTTTAAGCTATTTTCTGTCATATGATTTAATAGTTCTTTACTGTTTACAGGAGCTAATTCGTGCCCAAACATTTTTAATACTTGATTAACTTTTTCAAGATTTAAATTGCCCTTACCTTGTTCAATTTTTCGTATCACGGTAAGTGCAACACCGGCCCTTTCAGCAAACTCTTCTTGGCTTAGGTTAGCCTTTTTTCTTTTCTCTTTTACAAACTCTGCTAATGCTTTCATTGCTATTTTTTATATGCTTTTACATATAATTTACACAAATATACAACTTTTATATGCTTTTGCATATAATTTTACACAAACATACAATTTTATATGCTTTTGCATATAATTAATTGAGCTATACGATTTCGGTATAGTATCCTAGGAAATTATTTAAACTATACAATTTTAGTATAACGGAACAGGTAAAGTGGTATTTGCGCTCTTAGCATTTACCAATAGATGTAAGTATATATGCTGACTTCTTTAGTACCCTTTTTACCATTTCGATAATCTATGGATTCTTTCCTTTTAGGTAAATTGTAATTATTGTATTGATAGTTGGTAACTACATCTACTTTGTCAGGTTCTCCCTCGTAAAATGTTTCTTCAACTAATTTATTATTAGCATTAACTAAATACGTTGTTTTGTTTTTAAATATCTTGCTATTTGAATATACTTCCTCTATTAAATTATTATTATTGTCGTACTTATAATTTCTTACTTCGGTAGTATCTCTTTGTCCGTTTTCCCATGATATTCTATAATTCTTAATGAGATTTTGATTACTGTCATACTCAGAGTAAATATCCCAGGTCCAGCCTTCGGAACCTTTAGTCCCTAAATGAAATACAATTTCTTTATTGTAGCTGTTAAACTGATACGTGTTATATCCTGAAGTATCTCCGTTTTCATCAAAACTGAGTTCGCTTACTACATTATTAAATTTGTCAACACTATCTATACTTGTTAAAGTTTTTTTTGACTTGTACAGTTCAGTAAATACTTTTAAACTTAAAAATTCCTTTCTGGTTTTAATTTTATTAAGTAAATCACGATTGTATTCGCTCTCTTTAATACTGTCAGCCATGTAATTGTAATGATATATCTTACTGCCTATGTATATATTTTCGGATAAATAGAACCCAATATTTGAATGCACAAATAATGATTTTACTATTCTATCAAGACTATCATATTCATTAAAGAAAATCATTGTAATAGGTCCATTCATTCTGTTATTCTTTACAAATACACTATTACCCTTTTTATCATTTTCATAATAATATGATGATTTATCACTTCTTAATATTGTCCCGCTTTTAACAATTTTTTCTGTCTTATTATTTTGTGATAATACTGTTTCATTACACATGGATATAGTAATAATTAAAAAATAAAAAAGCTTATGAATTAATCGTCTCTTGGTCATTTTAGTCCTTTCAAATTATAAAACACTAAAATACTAAAAAAGGGCGCTCCATTCGGGGCGACAACTGAATAGAAATTGCAGCAGTTGTGTTTTAATTAATTTTAGTAACACATTCATAATCCCAAAACGATTCGTAGCAATCATCTGCAATATGAAAATAAATTTTAGTTGTTAGTTTGTCTTCAAAAAAGGGTTTTAAATATGTATGGTAGCCCTTTTGACTCATGTTTTTTAGCAGTTTTTTATTTTTATTTTCCACTTTAAAATTTATATAAAGTGAAATACCATCTCTACTAAATATTGTATCTGGTTTAAAATAAATCCATCCTTTTTTGTATGCCCAATCTCCTTTCTGTAAGACAGTACTATTTTGACATCCTCGTGGTTCTGTAAAATTATTTTTTTGAGTTACTAAAAATGTGTTGTCGTTTTTCAATTCAAGTGTTATATTGATAATCGCCATGTCTGAAGTATAATTGCCAACATACATCCCAGTAATATCTTTTACTTGTGCTACCGAATAAAGATTAATTAGAATAAAAGCCAAAATAAAAAATGTATTTTTCATATACGTTTATAACGTTTTATCTTTATAAAGATACTTTAAAATTAAAAAGGTCGCTCCAAACATGGAGCGACCTTTGTTAAGATTTTAAAACAAATTATTTCTTGAGTTTTTTAACCAGCCATTTCAATAACAACGATACACTAAAACTTACCACTGCACCAAGTGCTGCTAGTACAACTGTTTTGACAATATCTGATGAACCAACGTTCACTGCCACGGTTAAGACCGTTCCGGAAACAGTTCCTAAAATAGTTCCGCTTTCTATGTTATTGTGTGTTGACATAATTGGTTATTGAGCTTGTCGAAATATTAAACTTTTCCTGAATCTGCTTTAGTTAATTTAGAACCACATTTTTCGTGTATACTCACATCAATTTCTGGCATTTTTCCAGCGTCCGCTTTGGTTAATTTTGCACCTGCCCAAATCTCATAAGTTTGTTCAGCATTATATCCCGCATCCGCTTTGGTTAATTTCGAACCATTACATGTAACGGTTAAAATAATTTTCCCGCATGGAGGATCATCTTGGTTTTCGTGATTCATAACTTCAACATTTTGTTTTGCTTGTGTCACTTCGTTAGCACAAGGCAAAACTTGTAACTCAACAATAGTTTGAGTTTTTTCGATTTGATTTTTTTCTTCAGTCATTTTGATAATGATTTTAATAATTACTATTCAGTTTTGTTTTGCTGTTTCATTTTCAGTTACAGCTTGGCTTACAGCTGTTGCTACACTTCCTGCTACAATTAAATAACCCCCAATAGTTACCACAATTGTAGGTATCGCAATAGGGGAGGCAACAATAACGCCGCCTGCGGCAGCTAATCCTAATCCAACATTTCTTAATATTTTAAAGAATTTTGGTGTTGGTGCTTTTAATCTATCTATAAGATTCATTGTAATATTTTTTTAATGATTAATAATTTTTTTTGATTTAAAAGCCTTGGGCTTGCGCCCAGGGCTTTTAGGTTAGGCTACCTCAACAATGCTTAACGCATTGTAAGCGCCATTTTTCAGTGAATACTGTACAGTATTTACCATTTGTAAGAACTCAATTTGTAACATAAACAAATTTGTTCCTACACCGTTTGCTGCAGCTGTTGGAGTTAAAACAACGTTTGATGATATAGCATTAATTGGTAGG
>JBBIUW010000135.1:0-6821 GCA_037440045.1 Sphingobacteriaceae bacterium | reverse complement strand
ACCGTTTATTGAGAGATACAAATAAGGTGGTTCAAAATATGAATTACAGAAATATTCATGTGTCTAATATTTATGGTACATTTTCAGATTTTGATTTCAAAGGAGATACCATATTTGCTCAAATCACAAATTTAAGTGCCAAAGAACAATGTGGTATTGAATTGAAAAACCTTACAACAAAGGCAAAAGTATCTTCACAGGAACTTAGATGTGATAGTATTTATCTAAAAACAGCAAATAGTTTTGTACAAGGTAAACTACAATTTAAATATGATCAATGGGAAGATTATCAAGATTTTATAGATAAGGTTTATATCAGAGGAAGTTTAAAAGATAGCACTTATGTGAGTTTTAAAGACATTGCTTATTTTGCCGAAGATATCAACGGTTTTGAAGAAGTACTTCATCTAACTGGTAAAGTAAGAGGTTTTGTAAATGATTTGAGTGGTTCAAATATGAATGTCAGATATAGAAATCATACGCAGTTTGTTGGTGATATGAGTATTACAGGTTTGCCTGATTTTGAAAAATCATTTATTCATTTTGATGCTCAAAAATTATCCACTTGTAAATATGATTTGGAAAAATTTCCAGTTCCGCCTTTTAATAAGCCAACCTATTTAAAACTTCCTAATGAGTTAGCAAAACTAGGAGTCATTTCTTATAAAGGAAAATTTGATGGCTTTGTAAATGATTTTGTGACCTATGGAACTTTTAAAACAGATGTGGGTTCTGTGAAAACAGATTTACTAGTGAAAAATCATAAATCTAAACTGATTGAATACTCTGGTTCTGTTGCTACTACAAATTTTAATTTATCAAAATTGTTTCCCAAGGTAAAATTTGAAGGACCTATCTCTATGACTTCAAAAATAAAAGGTAGAGGTTTAAAAACAGAAGAGTTAGACGCGCAGTTTGATGGTCTTGTGCAATCTATTTATTATAATCACTACAGGTATAGTAATGTGAAAATTGATGGAGTATTTAAAGAACAAATTTTTACAGGATTTGTAGTAAGTAAAGACACCAATGCCAATTTCGATTTTAATGGTTCAATAGATTTTAATCATGCAGTACCAAAAATGGATTTTATTTCCACGATTAATAATTTTGATTTAGAAAAAACTAATTTCTCTACACCTCAATTAAATGGAAAAGTTTCGTCTCAAATATTAATTAACCTTAATGGTAATAGTATTGATAATTTAAGTGGACAAATAAATTTTGATAACACGTTATATACAACTCAGGAAAATAAAAATTATAAGTTAAGTAATTTTAATCTAAATCTTGATCAATCTACTGATGTGAAAAATATTAAACTAGTTTCTAACATTGCAAATGTTCAACTGAGTGGAAAATATAAATTAAGCACATTGCCCAATGCATTTAAGCAATATTTAAATGAGTATTTTCCTACGTTTGTGAAAACTAAAACACGATATATCTATAGTGATAAAGCAGATCTAATCGTGAAAATTAAAAACTTTACGATTGTAAAAGAATTGTTTACAAAAGATTTAATGATTGCTTCAAATTCTTTAATTGAAGGTGCTTTCGATGCTTCTATTAATTATTTATACCTAAAAACAAATAGTGATTTAATAGAGTACTCGGGTGTTAAATTTAAACACAATAACGTGTCTGTTAATTCATTGACTCACGGTGTAAAATTTTCTTATAATTCAAAAGCTATAAACGTATCAGATAGTTTTGCTTTTAAAAATCCAAGTTTAGTATTAATCGCAAACGACAAAATCTCTAATTTTAATTTAAATTGGGATAATTTATCAAGCCCAAACAATGCAGGTATTGTGAGTGGTAAAGCTGTTTTTGATCCAACTCAAGCCACCCTGTTATTTGATAATATTAAATATGTTGTAGAGGATAGTGTTTGGCAAACAGTTAAAAATAATCCGGTAACTATTGATACTGCTTTTACAGTCAACATTCATTCACTCACATTTTACAATCAAAATCAGTTAATTACTCTTGAGGGAAAAATGTCTAATAAACCAAATGATAAGTTAGATGTGTTTGTACAGAATTTTAAATTAGCCCAATTAAATTCTTTTTTAAAGGATGCTAAGCTATTTGTAGATGGAACATTAACAGGTTCAACAAATGTTTTTTCAGCATTTAACCATCCATTAATAACCAGCGAAATTAACTTTAGAGATTTAAAATTAAATAATCGATTAATAGGTTATGGAGAAGTTAAAAGTGAATACAATCCACAAAAAGAATATTTGAGTATTAATGGCTATTCAGCTTTTGGTAAAGATTTTGACGGAAATTTAATGAAGAATGTAACTTTTAATGGTTATTACTATCCCAATAAAAAAGAAGAAAATTTAGATATTGCCTTTAAGGCAGAACCTTTTGATTTAGCTCTTCTTCAGCCATTTTTAAAAGATATTTTTACCGTAAAATTAGGCTACTTAAATGGCAAAGGCACTATTACTGGTACAATAGATGAGCCTCAAATAAATGCTAAACTAAAATTTTTTAAATGTGCACTAGTTGTTGATTATACAAATGTGCAATATGTGATTAACGGCGAGGTTGAAATACTTCCTAAGCAAATTAGGTTTGATAATATTTTAGTTCAAGATGTTCCTTATAAAGGAACTCAAGGAGGCAATACAGCTAACTTATCAGGAAATATTTTTCATAATAATTTTAAAGATATGCGTATTGACTTTGATGTTAATACAAATAAATTAATGGTACTTAATACTACAGCTGCCAATAATCCTAGCTATTATGGAACAGCTTATGCTGCTGGAAACGTTGGTATTTATGGCTTTGTTGACGATATAAAAATGGAGTTAAATTTAAAAACCTTAGGAGGCACCTATTTTTATATTCCATTAGATGGTCCGTCCGAAATAGGAAATAATGATTTTATAAAATTTATCACAAAAGACACTGTAAAAACAGTTGTTAAAACAACAAAATCAAATTTCTCATTAGATTTTAATTTAGAAGCAACCAAAGATGCTGAGGTTCAATTAATTTTTGACGAAAAATCAGGAGATATAATTAAAGCTAGAGGAGATGGGGTTTTGAGTATGAAAATTGATAGCAGAGGTAAGTTTGATATGTTTGGAGATTATGTTCTATCAACTGGTGATTATTTATTTACACTTGAAAATTTCATTACTAAAAAATTCGAAATTCAAAAGGGTAGTTCAATAAAATGGAATGGTAATGTGTACAAGGCTAATATAGATATTGTAGCTAATTACAAACAACGAGCTTCTATTAAACCTTTATTCCGCAACGATTCAGTGAACAATTACAATAAACGTTTTCCTGTTGATTGTAAATTATACATGAAGGATAAATTAACATCCCCAGATATCACTTTTGGTATTGATTTACCAACTATTGATGAAACAACCAGATCGGCAATAAAAAGTTTATTAAATGATGAGAATGAGCTAAATAGACAAGTATTTTCTTTATTGTTACTAAGGAGTTTTGTAACACCAGTTTCGGTAGCTGGCTCTGGTGGTATCAGTGCGGGTGGTGCAGCGGCAGCTACAGGCTCAGAGATGTTGAGTAATAAAATGAGTAATTGGTTAAATGGAGTAACAAAGGATATTGATATTGGAGTTAATTATAGACCAGGAGGAACATTGAGTAATGATGAATTAGATTTAGCATTATCAAAGCAGTTGTTCAATAATCGTTTAAGTATTGATGGTAATTTTGGAGTTGCAAATAATAACACATCATCAACCACTACAACTACTAAAAATAGTAATTCAAGTAACTTAATTGGTGATGTTACATTGGAGTATAAACTTTCTGAATCTGGTAAGTACAGAGTAAAAGGTTTTAACAGAAGTAATGATAATACTGAAGCTGCTACAAGTGGAGGACCATTTACTCAAGGTGTTGGTGTTTTTTACCGAGAAGAGTATGAAAGCTTAAGCGAATTATATAAACGATATTTAGCTAAATTTAAAAAGAAAGAAAAAGTTAAATAACTCTGTTTATGAGTAGCATTACTTTTCTTTTTGTAAAACAATTTTTTTGTAATAATTACTATTATTTATGGAAATCCTAATGAAATAAATACCAGAATTTAAATTTTCAAAATTAATAGTTTCATTATTTGATTTTAGCGTTTCTGATACCAATTCTTTTCCTGTTAAATCAATTATTGTAATTTTTTCTGGTGTAATAGTAGTATTTAAATATGCAATATTAATTACTGGATTTGGGTATACATTTATTTGAGTATTTAATTCATTTTCTGTAATACCAACATCTTGACTAGTTCTATAATTTGATGAAATTATTGTGTCAATTGGTGTTGCAGATGACGTACAATTTGTTGGTGTTAAGATGGCAACTTTATATATGTTAATTCCTGTTGGTGGGTTTAAATCAGTATATGCAGTTGTTGTTCCAGACACTGTGTTAATAATCTGCATATTTGAAGAAGTAGTTCCTCTAAAAATATAATAGGAATTGGGGTTTATACCTTGATACAAATTCCATGATAAATTTATTTGAGAGCCCGTTCCTAAACTACTTTGTAGTAAAATTGTTTTGTGCATCCCTGATTTTAATTGAATATGGTCACAACTATCTAAATCAGCAATTTCGTATCTGTAGGCTTGTTGGTTTGTGTTGGAAGTTAAATCAACAAACTTGTCTGGTTGACCATTTAGAACATAGCCAATTGAATCCCATAAACTTGCACTATTTTCTCGATATATAATGGTCCCTTTTTTAAACGTATTATTGCTATGATTAAAATAGATTTCGTTGTTTAAATTATTGTTAGATGTTACATAACATATACTTGGTGATGAAATTGCTTTCGAGCAAGCATTAATGCATAAGACCCCACTTCCAGAAGTCTGATTTATTGTAAACTGGGTACTTGCTGTGACAGGACTTGTTGCACAGATTAAATAATATTGTCCAGATACAACGTTAAATGTAATGGATTCGCTTGTGTTTGTTGAGGAAGAACAAGCTAATATATTTGCAGAAACTAAAGAACATAAATTTTGATAATTACTTCCACTACCCCAGCATATAAGATCCATATCCGAATTGCCACTTACTTGTAAAGTAACAGGACCGCTGGTTTGGGCTTGTGAATAATAAAAACAATTTGTAGAAAAAGTATTAATACATCCAAAGCTAACACCGCCAGAGCTTGATGTATTATTAGAAACTGTATTTTGTGTATATGTATTCCCAGTACAAAACGCAAACGCTGTTTGGCAATTATACTGAGCTTTTAAATAACTATTCAAAAAAATAGTACTGAGTAAAAAAAGTTTTTCATCTTTTAAGTGTTTGTAGCACTAAGATATAAATTATTGTCTAATAACAAAATTTTTAAGGAAGATAATCGGTTTTATTTCACATCAATAATAAATTGCTTTACTTCAGATGTGTCTCGATATTTAATTAAGGCAAAATTTAGAGTTGCTTTCCCTTTTTCTAGAGTTTTAAAATTAAAATCAACACCTTTTTCATTTCCTCTAAATACAGAACCATAATAATCCAATACTTTACTATTATAATCACTTTTCATTTGCCATAAATAACCCGTGGTATGATTTTCAGGTAAGCTTATCCTGAATTTTTCACCAAGTTCAATGTTGTTTTCTTGAGGAGCTTCTTTGCTTGCTTGTTGATAGTTACAAGCACTTAAAATCAGTGTGGCTAAAATAAATAGTATGTTATACTTCATATTCAAATATAGATAACCTTATGGCAGTTTTTTAGATTTTACATATTTTAACACATGAAAAAGTCTTATCTTTATATTGGCATAAGATTTGAATTTATAGTGTAAATCTTAATACAATGAAAACATTTAAACATATCGCAATTATCGCATCAGCTGTTACAGCTACTGTGGCTTTATGTTCTGCAGGTTACTACGTTTCAACCGAAGAAAAGTTAGAACAAATTATACCATCCGATTTTCCCAAAAAAGAACTACCAGTAAAACCCAACGAAGCATTTAAAGAAGGTGAAATTTTATCTTACCGTTTACATTATGGTGTAATGGATGCTGGTGTTATTTTAATGGAAGTAAAACCAGAAGTGTTAGAAGTGTCTGGCCGAAAAGTATATCATGTGGTTGGAAATGGATATTCTAAAGGAACATTTGATTGGTTTTTTAAAGTAAGAGATAGATACGAGACTTTTATTGATAAAGATGCTATGTTACCTTGGATGTTTGTAAGACGAGTATATGAAGGTGGTACCACAATTAATCAAGACTATACATTTAATCATTACACAAACAAAGTAGATGTTGGTGGTGGCGAAAAAGTTTCAATACCAGAAGGAACTCAAGATATGATATCTTCATTTTATTCTGCACGAAATATAGATTTAACCAATGCCAAAGAAGGAGATGTATTTACCATCAATAGTATTGTAGATAAAGAAATTTGGCCATTAAAAATTAGATTTGTTGGAAGAGAAAAAATAACCTGTGACATTGGAACTTATAATTGTGTTAAATTTAGACCGATTGTTCAAAAAGGTAGAATATTTAAAAGTGAGGACGATTTAAATGTTTGGTTAACGGATGACAAAAACCACGTGCCTCTTAGAGCGCAAGCTAAATTAATTGTTGGTTCAATTAAATTAGATATTGTTTCAGTTAAAAATTTAGCTAATCCAACATCAGAAATTAAATAATTTACTGCTTTAAAATATTTAAAAGGATATTGTGAAAATCAATATCCTTTTTCTATTTTTAGCACTATGGAATTAAAAAAAGAAATCGTTGATCGTGTAAATCAACTGGAAGAAAATATAGCCTTATG
>JBBIUW010000134.1:0-6858 GCA_037440045.1 Sphingobacteriaceae bacterium | reverse complement strand
CTTAAAGATAATCATTTGAATTCCAATTTTCAAAATAAAACCAACCAAAGCTGCCAAAATGGTTGTTTTAAAAATTAATACCGATAAAAATAATACATGAAAGCCATATTGTACAGCATATCCCAAGGTAATTTTAGTTTTACTACTTGCATTATAATGCGGTGCTGTAGTTAAATGGCGTTGTTTTTGTCGTTTCCAATCACTAAAATTTTTCTTAGCTACCGAATAGGTTATTGCATTTTCAGAAATCACAATATTTGTATTTTCCTGCGTACAGGCCTGATTGATAAACAAATCATCATCACCAGATGTAATATGATAATGTTTTGAAAAACCTTTTTGCTTGTAAAACAACTCTTTTTTGTATGCTAAATTTCGGCCAACACCCATGTAAGCTTTACCTTTAATAGCAGCAGATAAATAGTTGACTGCAATTAAAAATGTATCAAAACGAATTAATTTATTTAAAAAGCCATCATCTTTGCGATAAGCACCATAACCCAATACAATTTCTTTTTTATTAACAAAACCTGATGCCATTTCGCTCAGCCAGTTCTCATTAGCAGGAAAGCAATCTGCATCTGTAAATAATAAATTATCGTACTTAGCGCCTTTAATGCCAACCATTACCGCAAACTTTTTCCCATGTTTATAGTAATCATCTTCTTTAATGGTTACTTTTTTAAGGTTAGGGAAAATTTTAGCAAACTCGTCGATTACATTTTCAGTACTATCAATAGAGCAGTCGTTTACAACTACTACTTCAAATTCGGGATAATCCTGAACTAAAACCTTTGGCAAAAACTCTGTTAAATTATCATCTTCATTACGAGCGCAGATAATAATTGAAACCGGCTCTTTGGACAAGGCAGCTTCAAGGGCTTTGTTTTTAAAATTACCAAGCGGAAGTACATTAACCGCATAATGAATTACTATGCCAATCAACGACACAAAAAAAGCAACTAACAAGAGTTCATCTGCTCCTATTTCAACAAAATCAGGAAAATACATATAGCAAAAATACCAACCCTATAGCTTGATAATTCAGTTATATTTGTAACTATTAAACAAAGAAATTAACAATGTATTGGCATGGCTTAAACAGCCAGAATAGTTAAAATTAACCACATAGGTCCATAGATAAAAGAAATGTATACAATACGATAGTAGAAAAGCACTAATAGATCCGATAGCTATCGGATTGAAGCGACGCTTCAAATTCCTATGTTTCCTACTTAGCGATTGATTGTTTCACAAATCCGATGTTTCTATGTGGTTAAAAACATATAAAACATGATACTAACAGGAATAGAAGCCGTTATTTTTGACATGGATGGAGTAATTATTGACTCTGAACCACTTTGGCGAAGAGCCATGATACAAAGTTTTGTAGAAATAGGTATTCCCTTTAGCGATGAACACTGCCGCATCACAACGGGCTTACGATTTAAAGAAGTCGCTGAGTTTTGGTTTAAAAAACATCATATAACCCATATTTCGGTAGATGAGTTTGATGAATTGGTTATCAATCGATTATGTGACTTAATCCACTCTGAAGGTAAAACAATGAAAGGCGTTGTAGAGGCTTTGCAATTTCTGAAAAGTAAAAACTTAAAAATAGGAATTGGCACCTCATCTAATACCAAACTAATGAATAAGGTAGTGGATGTATTAAATATCAGACACTATTTTGATGAGTTATGTTCTGCTGAACATATGCCTTATGGGAAACCTCACCCAATGGTATATTTAACTTGTGCCGAAAAACTAGGCATAAATCCATTAAATTGTTTGGTTATTGAAGACTCTGTAAATGGTATTATAGCAGGCAAAGCTGCTCAAATGAAAGTAGTAGCCATACCAGAAGACATCAATAAAAACAACCCTAAATTTAGCATTGCGGATTACAACATTGAGTCGCTTTTGGAATTGGTTAATATTTAATCTATACAAGCTCGCAAAAACTCATTTAAAGACAGCATTGCTTTAAATACTTTAGCAGCATAAGCTGGGAAGTTTTTATCCAACACCTCACTATCTTTTAAATGATGCATCACAATAAAATGTTTGTTTTGTAATAAACTTAATTCGGGATGGTCTTTTGGATAACCTTTTGGAGCTGTTTTTAATTTATCTTCTGGAGACAATTCTTTAAAATAGGTTTTAAAATCCTTTGCATTTAAAATCTTTTTAAAATCAGCTGTGTTATAATCAATTTCTTGACGAATTTTAGCTAACACATCTGGTTGAGGCATATAGCATCCGCCAGCTAAAAAACATTTCCCTGGTTCGATGTGCATATAATAACCCGCTCCCATATCCTTTTTCCCACCAGGATTAATACTAGCGCCCATGTTTAATTTGTAGGGGGATTTGTCTTTACTAAAACGAACATCTCTGTTGATACGAAACATACATTTTTTTGCTTCTAAACCAGTTAAACCTTTATCAAATGAGGTACTTTTATCTATTACTGATTTTACAACCGTTTCAAATTCAGCTTTACAAGCTTCATAGGTTTTTCGGTTAGCATCAAACCATTCCTTATTATTGTTTTTGGCCAATTGTTTTAAAAATTTGAAAGTTGTTTCCATAGTATTTATTCTGGTATGTTTTCGGTTAGCTTTTTAAAGAATTTAAAATGATCTAAAAACTCTTTGGCAATAATTCGTAATAATGTGTAACAAGGTATAGCCACCACCATACCCAGCACACCACCAAGTGCACCTGCCATCAATATCACTAAAAATATTTCGAGTGGATGAGCTTTTACTGTATTTGAAAATATAGCTGGCTGAATCAGCATTGCATCAAGTAAATTGACACCAATTAAACTAACCACAATTTTTGTAATAGTACTCACAATTAAATCATATTGGTTAAATTCAATACAACCACTTACTCCTAAAAATACAGCAAAAAATAATGTAATAATTGGACCAATATACGGTATCACATTCATAACGCCTGCTAAACAACCAATAACTAATGCATTCTTAATTCCAAATAACCACATTAATACAGTAACAATAAAAGAAACCAGTACCATATCAATAAATAAACCTGTGAAGTACTTGCTTAACATCTTGCGAGAGGTTCTGTAAATATCTAGCATTTCAGATTCATAATCAGAAGGTGTAATCAAAAGCATAGCCTTTACTACCATTTTTTCGTCTTTTAAAAAGAAAAAAGTAATGAATAAAACCGAAAACAAACCTCCTAAAATGGAACCTGTATAAGAAATTGTATTATTAAAAATAGAACTGATGTTTTGAAAATTTAGAAATTGATTAAGTTGTTCAGAAACACTAGACATTATTTGCTGTTCAGAACCTAAAGAGGATAAAGAATCTTTTAATGAAGGGTAATGGGCAAATATATTATGCAGAACATCATGTAGGTTAGAATTTGATAAAAAAGTAATTTGAGCAACTAACGGAGGAAGAAATGTTATACCGATAATATATAGCACTATAAAGAAAAAACAGATAGTTAATAAAGCTGCAACAGAATCGCTGATTTTAAATTTCCCAATTTTAACTTTAGAAATTACATTAACAATAGGCATACCTAACAAAGCCAGAACTAATGAAATAACTAAATAAACTACCACATTTGTAAACAAATACACAAAAGCAACAGTAAGCAATAAGGTAACTAAAGGGATGGTGTATTTTTTTAAACTCATAGTTTAAAATTACAAAAAAGGATTAAGCTAATGATTTTTTGTTTTTAAAATAATCCATTAATAATACACAGCTTAATAATAAACTTAGACAATAAAATACATCCTCAACCGGAATAGTATAAATACGTAATGCCATGTTTTCGGCATTATTGTATGTAACTATTGGCAATGACGTTAATAAACCATTACAAATTAAAAATGGGATAAGAGAAATACAAAAAGCGATGTAAAACCTACCTAAGTCGTTGAATTTATATACAAACTGAGCCATTATTATTAAAAAACAACAGATACCTGCATTAACTATAGTGTAGGTTCTGTCATAATAAATAATACTTAACGCTAATGAAATAATAATAAGTACTACACTAATTGGCTTAGCACATTCTATCACATCTCTTTTTACATAGGCACACAAAACAGCGTAAATAAACACGCAAGCATATGGAACGCAAATAAAAAACAGAACTTCTTCAATAGGTAAATTAATGATGTTTATACCTGTAATATATGTAGGATTAAACCCCCAAACACCATTTGCCGTAAATTGAATATCCCACAAAATGAAGAAAATTCCAGTAATAAACATTGCTGGAAACAAATATTTCCAAGATTTGTAAAATGTTACTTTTTTATCAAAACTCAATAAAAAAGGGAACAAAACACTTAAGATATCTAAAAGCAAATAGGTGTAGTGTGTGTTCATTATGAATTTAATTGCATAAATATACAATTACTATTTATTAAACTTAAGATTATTTTGTTGAAGTATCCATAAAATAATGGAAAGGAACGATGAGCATTCCAAAATTTTTACCATCCCGTTTATCTAAACTTTTGTGATGAATTTTGTGAGCTCTTTTAATTCCTTTTACATACCAATTATTTGATTTAGAAAACCATTTAAAACGTTGATGTATAATTACATCATGTACCAAGAAATAAGCAATTCCGTATAAAAATATCCCTATTCCGATATAAAATTTAAAATCATAACCATCCATAACTCCAAACATCCAAAATAACCAACTTGGGATGGCAAAAATTAAAAAAAAGATATCGTTTTTTTCAAAAAAGGATTCATTACTATGATCGTGATGATCTCTATGAAAATACCACATCGAACCGTGCATTAAGAACTTATGCACCATCCAAGCCATACTTTCCATTAACAAAAATGTCAAGAGCATTATTAGGATATTTACCATCATAATCAGATAACAATTAAACATGTAAAATGTTTAAATAAACAAAAAAAGGGCTATAAAAAAGACAATTTGAGCAAAATAAAAAGCTTTAGCAGTGTCATTACTTTTTTGAGCAAGTCTTTTTTGAACTAGTAAATTAAGCAAAAATGAAATGATAAACCAGGCTACGTAATTTTGTATCGGAACTATTCCATCTTTCCAATGCCAAAAATCGAATTTGGGAGCATTTTGTTCCATAAAAAAATCAAGAAACACCATTAATAATGCTCCCCATAAAGCATTTATGTATTTATTTTTAAAAAAAGATAATTGCGCTGTACTATATAAAAGCATACTCCAGTTTACCCCTATAAGTAAAGGAACTGAAAACACTTGGTAACCTAATGATTTACCGTAATAATAAGAACCAAAAACACGTTCTGTTTTCACTCCAATTACCTCAATAAAAAAGCAAAAAAAAGCAACTAAAACCAATGAACCATAAAATTTCCAATCTCGTTGTTGACTGGTAGCAACAACCAAAAATGCAGATAATAGCAAATTAATTGGACTTAATGACTTAAAATAAATAGGATTAATAACAAAACCAATAAAGCCTATTAACTGGAAAACACAAATGATTATCCATGGTATATTCTTTTTATTAAAAGTCATTAATGTTAAGTTATTAGACAAATGTAACAAAATTCAAAAAACAATTAGCGCTTATTGCTTATATTTGATAACCAAAAAAGCTGGTAATTGTTTATGATAAAAAAGAATAAAATCCCACATATTAATAGAGAAATTAGCTGGTTATCTTTTAACGAACGCGTTCTTCAAGAAGCCTCCGACTCCTCTACTCCATTAATTGAACGATTAAAATTTTTAGGAATATTTAGTAATAACCGTGATGAATTTTATCGCGTACGTGTTGCTACCATAAACAGATTAACTAAACTTGGAAAAAAAGCTATAGATATTTATGGTGATGATCCCAAAGAATTATTACATAAGCTACAACGTAAAGTTATTGAACAACAACAACATTTTGAAGAGATTTATCAAGAGCTATTACATGAATTAGCTAAACAAAATGTTTTTATTATTAACGAAAAACAACTAAATAAAAATCAGCAAGAGTTTGTTAAAGATTACTTTCATAAGGAAGTAGAGAGAAGTTTATTCCCTATCATGGTAGATGAAAATAAGCCTTTCCCATACATGAAAGATAAATCTGGTTATTTATTCGTAAGATTAATTTCAACTATAGCCAAACAAAAAAACAAATATGCGTTAATTGAAATACCTTCAAAAATAACCAGCCGTTTTATTATTTTACCTCAAGAAAAAAACAAAAAATACATTATTTTATTAGATGATGTCATTAGATATAATGTTCATGAAATGTTTTCTGTTTTTGGCTACACAACTAAAGAAGCTATTAACATTAAATTAACCCGTGACGCTGAATTAGATATTGACCAAGATGTTAGTAAAAGCATGCTTGAAAAAATATCTAAAAGTGTTAAGGATAGAAAAAAAGGGCAACCCGTTCGATTTGTTTATGATAGCACCATGAGTAAAGAAATGTTGGCGTTTATCATGAAAAAATTAGGAATGGACAAAAAAGATAATGCCATACCTGGAGGACGCTATCATAATTTCAAAGATTTTATTGGTTTCCCAAATATTGGAGAAAAAAAATTAATGTACGAACACCCTACTCCATTAGTTCATAAATATTTGGATGGTATAAATACAACAATTTTAAATGTGGTAAAACAAAAAGATATTTTACTACACTATCCGTATCATACCTACGACCATATTATTACATTATTAAGAGAAGCATCTATTGCACCAAATGTTGAGTCAATTAAAATTACTTTATATCGCGTAGCCGATTCTTCTAAAATTGCAAATGCATTAGTAAACGCTATTAAGAACGGAAAAAAAGTAACCGTTTTGGTAGAATTACAA
>JBBIUW010000133.1:0-6866 GCA_037440045.1 Sphingobacteriaceae bacterium | reverse complement strand
CTTTAAACTATCTTGTTTAAAAATATAATTTTGAATAGCATTTAATGAGTTAAAAATAAAATGAGGATTCATTTGAGAAACTAATAACTTTTGTTTCAACAAATTATTTTTTTGCTGATTGATAATACTTTTTTGCTTGAAATGTTTGAATAAGAAAAATGCACTCACACAAAATAAAACTAATATACCTGCAAAAAATATAAGCCAAATATTTTTCCTGAAACTACTTCTTTCGTTAGCTGCAGTAAGTTCTAGTAATTTTTTTTCATTCTCTGCTTTTGACAGTAATTCTTTCTTTTCATACTCGTATTTTAATTTCTGTTCTAATAATGCATTTTTAGATTCCTGATTTTCTATGATATTTTTTGTTTGAGTATATAACTGATTATATTCATTAGCTTTATTTGTCTGTTTGGTATCAGTATACAACAAATACAATGCTTCGGCTGCCATGTTAATTTCTGCTGGATGATCTATCTCTTGACCAAGCTTTAATGCTTTTTCAGCCTGCAAAATGGCTAAATCATACTTTTTTTGTAATCTATAAACTTTACTTAAAATAATATAACTATGATTTATTTCAACCTTGTTTTGTATACTTTCGGCAATAGCTAGTCCTTTGCTTGCATAGTCTATTGCTTTATCTAATTTGTTTTGGTAAATATATATTTGAGCGATATTTAAATAAGCCACAGAATTAGCGCCATAATCTGAACTCTCAATTAAATCAATACTTTTTTGCAAATAACGTAACGCTTGGGTATATTCTTTTAGAGCATTAAAATCAATACCTACTTTAAAATTAATTGTACTAAACGCAACATCATATTTGTTTTTGGTATATAATTCTAAGCTTTTTTGATGATGTTCTAATGCTTTGTTATAATCTCTTTGCAAATATGCTATATCTCCTATGCTTAAATGAACATCAGCAATTCCTATCTCATCTCCTACTTCTTCAAATATTTTTAAACACTCATACAGTTGATTTAATGCTTTTGTAATATTGCCTTTTCTTATATCGATTTGAGCAATTGCTTGTAATGAAATAGCAACTTCATTCTTATTTCCCGATGCTTTACTAACAGCAATACTTTTATTAAAGGCCTCGATTGCTTTTTCGTCATCAGATTGTTCAGAATATATAATTCCTAAATTATGAATTGCTGTAGCATAATACTTGCTATATACCACAAACAAACGTCCGCTTGGCTTAAGCGCTAAATTTTTAGCTGATAATTGTTTTAAATCTTCATTATACTTTTGCCATTCTCCTTCGGCAGCTACCTCAATTAATTGGTCTAAAACCTCACATTTAATTGTATCGTGTTTAGCTGAAGTTAAAGCCAATTTTAATGATTCAATGATTTTATTCTGAGAAAATCCCAACTGAAAGCAAATCAATGAAATAATGAAAATATAGGTTTTTCGGTAATTCATATTATCGATATAAATCAATGAAAGAACAATATACGGATTTTAACAATTTGATTTTATTATTTCAAAAAGAATCCTATCTTTAATCAGCTTAAACAATGACTTTGGTCATGTTTTTTAATAACTTACTAATCTAACTTCGTTACATGAGTCAGGCAGATTTAAATTATAACTTAGCTGAAGTATTTGTAAGATGTTTTTTGGGCATTTTATTTATTTTTCAGGGGTACGACAAATTATTTGTCGTTCGAATTAAAAATGTAATCCATGCTTTTCATGATGATACCGACAGGAAACATATTCCTCATTTTCTACTTGTATTTACATCATATTTTACATCGATAACAGAATTTTTAGGTGGGATTTTATTAATTACAGGTTTATTTCATCAAATTATTCCTATCATTTTAGCTTTTAATTTATTAATAGTAGCATTTGCATTTTCTTTTATTAGACCAATGTGGGATTTACAGCATGTTTTTCCTAGAGTGGTTTTGTTAACATTGATTTTACTTCTTTCTAATTATTTTTATTTTGGCCTAGACTCATTATTTTTTAAATAACCACAATCTTATAATCATGAAGACTATTTTAGTAGGTGTAGATTTTTCTAAATCATCCAACAATACCATCAGTTATGCCATTGAGTTAGCTAAACAATCAGCATCTAAAATATTATTATTTCACACTTTAACAGCGCCAGTTGTTCATACAACTTCTGGCTTGGTATTTATGGAAGGTGATAATTTTGAGAAAGACAGTGGTAAAAAAATGGAGTCTCTTCTTGCTGAATTAACTAAAAAGCACAAAAACATCCAGTTTGATATTGAAGTAAGCTATGATGATATAAAAGAACGTGTAAAAAAGCTATCGAAGAAAAATAAAATTAGTTTGGCAGTTTTAGGCTTAGAAACAAAAAGCAAAATATCAAAATTTATATACGGTACTACAAGCGTTGATTTAACAGGAAAAATAGATTGTCCTATTATTACTGTTCCAGAAAAATTTAAACATCATCAAATAAAAAAAATTATTGTAAGTATTGATAATAAAGAAACCATTAGTTCTGGATTATCAAAACGTATACATTCTACTATAGATTTTTTGGGCGCTAAAGCTGAATATATTCACATTCAAACCGATGACGAATTAGTAATAGGCAACAAAAATAAACATCCGTTTACTCTTACAAATATTAAAGGACGAAATTTTCAAGATGGAATTAGCAACTATGCAAAAAAATCAAAAGCGGATGCTATATTATTAATTAGCCACAATTATAGTGCTTTTCACAATTTATTTATTGACAGTAATTCTAAAAAAATAATTTTATCTTCTAATATTCCAGTATTATCCATTCATAAATAAACTAAACTATATGATTAATTTAAAAACAAAAAAAATTGTCGTACCATACGATTTTTCGAAAACAGCTGAAAACGCTGTTGAACACGCAGCTTTTATTGCCGCATTTACTAAAGGTGAATTATTTTTAACTTTTATACAAAAGAAAAATGATTTATTAAATATGCTATTACCTTCTTTAAATATAAAAAAGCCGAGTACCATTTCTGATTTATTATCACAAAAATTAACTGCTGAAGCGGTAACTATTTCAAAAAAATATGGTGTTAAAGTAACTCCTATTTTTTCAACTGGAAATATTACTACAGAGATAATAAATTTATGTACTGAAGTAAATGCTGATTTATTGGTAATGGGTACGCAGGGAGGTGATTCAAATAATGATTTATTTATGGGTAGCAATACCTATAGAACGTTAACAAAGAGTGAATTACCAATATTAACGGTTAGAACAGCTGCTGACAAAAAGGGATACTCTAAAATTGTTTTACCAATTGATTTATCTGCTCACACAAGACAAAAAGTAAATGTAGCTATACAATTAGCTAAAATTTTCACAGGACATATTTACGCTATTGGTTTATATAACGAAAATGAGACTGCTGATAAATTTAAATTAGAAGTGTTCTTAAAGCAAATAGAAAAAGAATGTACAAAAAGCAAAGTATCATTTACTAGTGATTTAGCTAAAACAGATAATAAAGTTAAAAAGACGTTAGCTCATGCTAAAAAAGTAGGTGGCGATATTATCGTTTCGATGACAGATCAAGATACTGAATTCAAATCAGCGTTATTAAGTAATTACATCCATCAATTAATTAACAACTCTAAACTACCAGTACTATGTCTACAACCAGAATTAAGTGATGTTGAAGGCGGAGGCACAGCAGGTGTACCATTTTAAATATTAAACATTACCCCAAATAAAAAAGGATTCGTAAAACGAATCCTTTTTTATTTTTAATCTATTAAAAAAATTAAATGTTACTTAATTCCAAACCTTCTTCATTTTGTTTTTTCAAAGTCCAGCTATCCGTATAAGTTGTTTCAAGCCAACTCTTCCCTGATTTTCTGAACACTTGTGCAGAAAGCTTTAATTTATCTAAAAACTGTTGTTCAAATTCAGACACAATCATCTCTTCATCGATAATAATTTCCTGTTGTCCATTACTAGATGGTATTGTAAAATCATCTACAATAACATCTTTTTTTAAAGAACCTTGTAACTCTTTATGCTTCTTCTTGAAAAATTCAATTTTAAGAAACGGAAACTCACTATTAAATGCTTGTTTTATTTCGGAAACCTTTATAGGTTTATCTATCTTAATAACTGTCATATCACGCTTATTTACTGATGCAAAGTTCATCAAATTATCAGTTAAGTATTGTGACAAGCGTCATTTTCGAAACTGATATTAATCAATAATAGAAGATTTATTTACTTAACTCTAATACCTTGTGTAAAGATTTCACAGCCTGTTCGTGTTTTTTAACAAAAGGATTATTTAAATCCCAAACATAACCCGCCAATACTGAACATATTTGTTTTTTTATTTCAGGATCTTGGTTATCAGAAAAGAAAATGTCATGTAGTTCGCCTGTGTACCAAGTAGAAACATAGGTTCTAAATGTATTAATTCCTTGCATCATATACTCCGTATAATCTTTTTGCCAATTCACATTTTCTCCTTTTAAAAACTGTCCAACCAGCTTTCCTGCTTTAGCTCCAGATTCCATAGCAAAAGTTACTCCCGAAGAAAATACTGGATCTAAAAATTCTGTTGCATTACCAACTAAAACATAACCTTCTCCGTAAAGTTGTTTTGTTGAAATAGAATAGCCTGAAATTGATTTAGGCTCAAACATCATCTCGGCTCCTTTAAAACGTTCTTTTAAATTGGGATCTATATCTATTAAATGAAGCATCCTTTCTGTTGGATTCTCAGGCATTCCATCATAAAAAGAAGGATCACTCACATACCCAACAGATGTGATTCCATCTGAAAAAGGTATAATCCATATCCAAGTTCTTTGCTCGTGAACAACTATTGTAATTCGATTTCCATCTACACCTTGTGGTCGTTTTAAATCTTTAAAATGTGAGAAATGTGTTTTACGTACTCCTAAATTGGAAGGTTCATCTAAATTAAACATACGAGGAATTACACGACCGTAACCACTAGCATCAACAATAAATTTAGCAGCAATTTCTTTTTTATGACCATTAGAATCAACTACAGTCGTCACAGAATTAGTTCCATTAAATTTAATATCAGTAACACCAGTTTCAAACTCTAAATCTACACCCATTGATTTTACAGTATTAGATAAGATCTGATCAAACTGTCCGCGAGGGACTTGCCATGTCCATTTCCATCCATCACTAAATTGCTCTGCAAAATTAAAATCACAAATTTCGTTTCCGCGAACAAACTTAGCTCCAAATTTTTCCTGAAAACCTGCTGCTTTAACAGCTTCCAATAGTCCAGCCTCTTCTAAATGATCCATCACTCTTGGTAACAAGCTCTCTCCTATCACAAAACGAGGAAACTTTTCTTTCTCCACCATTTTAACTTTGTAGCCTTGTTTATTTAATAGTGAAGCAGCTATACAACCCGCAGGACCTGCTCCAATAACTAAAACATCTGTTGTTTCCATATTATATTTTTATAGATTATCGTCTAAAAACCATTCAGCGTATGATGTAGGAGTTTCTTCTAATTTTAAACTAATAATAATCACATGATTTGGTAACTTTATATTTATTCGATTAACAAAATCAATCAATAAATTTTCACAACTTGGTTGATAAGGGACATAATTTATTTTTTCAAAATTAGTGTGTAATTCATTTAATTGAGAATGAGGAGAATTCAGATTTAACACCAATGAATGATCAAATACTTGAATAACTTGTTCATTTACAATTTTTTTAAAGTCAGTAAAATCAATCACCATACCCGTTTTAGGGTGATTCTCTTTTTCTAAAATTTTACCCTTCAATGTCACATAAAGTACATAGGTATGTCCGTGAATATTTTTACAAGGCCCATCATAGCCATATAAAGCATGAGCCATATCAAACGTGAATTTTTTTGTAACACGGATGTACTGATTTTTAAGCATAATTTAAGCTCTTCCTAATTCTTTTAATCGTTCAACATGTGACATTAGTGCGCTTCCAAAACTAGACTTCAAATTATAAGGCATTCCAAATTCATGAGCTGTTTTTTCAACTATTGGCGCTAATTTAGGATAATGAATATGGCAGATATTTGGGAACAAATGATGTTCTATTTGATAATTTAAGCCGCCAACATACCAGCTAAGCAATTTACTATTTCGAGCAAAATCGGAAGTAGTTTTCAATTGATGTACATGCCAATCTGTATGTAATTCATTTTCTGCAACAGGTTGTTCTGCTCCTTCTACCACATGAGCCATTTGAAAGACAAAACTTAAAATAATACTTGCTACCCAGTGCATCATAAAAAATCCAAGTAAAATTTGGTACCAAGCAAAATCTGTTAACCATAATGGTAAGCCTAAAACTATAGTTAAATAAACTACTTTACGAAATAGCATCTTGGTATATTCACTCTTCACGTTTTTATTTTGACTTTTCACTAACCCTGCTTTTTCGTACTGAAATAAACGAGTGAAATCATTTGTAAGCATAGTAATTGTCATTAAACCATAAAAAACAAATGCATATAAAAATTGATATTTATGATACCATTTTAAAGGAGCTTGTTCTGCTAAACGGATAGGTCCTTTTGTATTGATATCTTCATCTAATCCAGAAATATTGGTATAAGTATGATGCAATACATTGTGTTGTATTTTCCAATTTAAAACATTACTACCTAATAAATATAAAGTACCAGACAAAAGAGTGTTAACCCAATGTTTTTTAGAGTAGGCACCATGACAAGCATCATGCATCACACCCATTCCAACACCAGCTATACCTATGCCTATTAATACACACATACCTAAAGCTAACCATGATGACATTGGTATTGTTAAAATTAAAACATAAGGTACAATATATAAACTCACTA
>JBBIUW010000132.1:0-6907 GCA_037440045.1 Sphingobacteriaceae bacterium | reverse complement strand
ATTTCAGAAACTTGTCCGTTTTCTTTCAATACTAAAATAGTATTTGCTGGCAAAAATTCCTTTCCTGAAAAAATCTGACTGGCACTAATGTAACGCATACCCAAATTTAAGAACTTATTCATCGAAAATGATGTGTCTTTTTCAGTATTTATAGATAACTTTGTAAAATAACATGTCAACCAAGAAAGATATACGCGCATTAAGCGAAGCTCAAATTGTAGATATCCTCAAAGAAAAAGGAGAACCTAAATTTAGAGCTAAACAAATTTATGAGTGGCTTTGGAAAAAAACAGCTCATAATTTTGATGATATGTCCAATTTGTCTAAACCATTAAGAGATTGGTTAAAAGAAAATTTTTCTATTAATGCAGTTGAGATAAGTGATATGCAGGTGAGCAATGACAAAACTATTAAGTGTGCCATGAAACTATCTGATAGTAATGTGGTGGAAAGTGTTTTGATTCCTACAAAATCACGTATGACCGCATGTATATCATCTCAAGTTGGTTGTAGTTTAACATGTAAGTTTTGTGCTACAGGTAAATTAAAGCGTTTACGTAATTTAAATGCAGATGAAATTTATGATCAAGTAGCATTAGTTAAAAATTTAGCAGAAACAAAGTATAATCAAACACTTACCAATATTGTATATATGGGTATGGGTGAACCTTTACTTAATTACGCAGAAATGATGCGCTCGGTTGATAGGATTACATCACCTGATGGTTTAGGTATGAGCCCTTCTCGTATAACTGTGAGTACAGCTGGTATTGCTAAAATGATTATGAAGTTGGGAGATGATAATGTGAAATTTAATTTGGCTCTGTCGTTACATGCTGCAAATGATGAAAAGCGAAATCACATTATGCCAATTAACGAAACTAATTCATTAGATAATTTAGAAGAAGCATTAAATTATTTTTATGAAAAGACAGGCTCTCGTGTAACGTTTGAATATATTGTATTTAAAGATTTTAATGATGGAATACAAGATGCTAGAGAGCTAGGTGATTTTTGTATGAAAACCACTGCCAAAGTCAATATCATTGAGTATAATCCTATTGACGATGGTGAATTTAAACAAACTACTCCTGAACGTTTAGACGCTTTTGTGAAGCACTTAGAAGGAAGAGGGGTGATTGTAAATGTGAGAAGAAGTAGAGGTAAGGATATTGATGCAGCTTGTGGCCAATTAGTCAATAAAAATAAATCTACTGTTCAGGTGTTTAAATAAAATGAAACGATTTATACCAACTAAACAATCAGCAAAGGAATGGCTTAAGGCTATTTTTATATCGTTTTTTGTGGTATTAATAATCCGTTCGTTCTTTTTTGAAATTTCTCCAGTAAGTTCACCTTCTATGGAAAAATCCCTAATGACTGGGGATTATATGTTTATCAATAAATTATCTTATGGTCCCAGGTTATTAAAAACTGTTTTTAGTATTCCCTTTATTAATCAAAGGTATTACTCAGATATTGTAACGTTACCTTACGTTCGCTTGTTTGGTACGCCAGATGTAGAAAGAAATGATGTTGTTGTTTTTAATTATCCTTTGGAAGATGAGCATCCAGTAGATCACAGAACCTATTTTGTAAAACGCTGTATGGCTTTACCTGGCGATAGTTTTAAAATAGTTGATGGATTAGTGTATGTAAATAATAAACTTATTGATAACGAAGAAAACTTACAATTTAATTATCACTTTAAATCTGATAAAGTCATTGATTCAACTTTTACAAGCAGATATAATTTAATTGAAGGAGGTAAAATTTCTGACAATAATGATTACTCATTTACCTTAACAAAATCATTGTTTGATACTTTAAAAAGTAAAACCTATATCACTGAAATTGAAAAAAATCACGAAAAAATAGGTATGTGGGATGAGTTTGTTTTTCCTTTTAATGAACATTATAAGTGGAATGTGGATAATTACGGAGCTTTAAAAATACCTGCCAAAGGTGATACGGTAAAATTAGATACACTAAACTTGTGCATTTTTGAGAGAATTATCTCTGCCTATGAAGGTAATACATTAGAAATAAAAGGTGATAGTATTATAATTAATGGAGAATACAGAACAACGTATGTGATTAAACAAAATTATTATTTCATGATGGGCGATAATCGTCATAATTCTCAAGACAGCCGTCATTGGGGTTTTGTTCCCGAAGATCATATTATTGGTAAAGCAACTCGTATTGTCTTTTCTAATGATAAATTATACCGTACAGGCATAAGATGGAATAGAATATTTCAATCTATACAGTAATGACAAAAGTTTTATTATCTACTGCTTATTTGCCTAATGTTGCTTATTTATCTCAGGTTTTAAAACCTGATGTGGTTGTTTTAGAAAAACATGAACACTTTGTGAAGCAAACGTATCGCAACCGTTGCGAAATATTAACCAGTAATGGCAAACTTAAATTAAGTATTCCTTTAGTAAAGCTAGCCGATAAAGAATTGATTTCTGATAAGAAAATTTCTTATGCCGAAGATTGGCAAAAACAACATTGGCGGGCAATAACCAGTGCGTATAAAAACTCTCCTTATTTTGAATTTTTTGAAGATGAGTTTAAGCCATTTTATGAAACCCAATTTGAATATTTATTTGATTACAATACGCAATTACTACAAACCGTTCTTCATATATTAAGAGTTAAAAAGCAAATTGAGTTTACTAGAGAGTTTGAATTAAACCCAACCAGCTTTAATGACTTAAGAGCTTTATCAGATTTAAATAACTCTTTTGACTTTAATGCAAAATCATATTATCAAGTGTTTGCCGATAAAAAAGGCTTTGCGCCGAACTTAAGTTGCTTAGATGCTTTGTTTAATGTTGGTTTAGAAACGAGATATTTGTAATTTTTTTCTTTGTCTATAAAGGATTTATTTTAGAAAATTTTCTAAATTGAATTCACTATCAGTGTAAAAATAAGTTAGCTTGTTTTTTAGTATTTTGAAGTATAGCACTCCATACTCTTGACTATTGTCTGAAAAGGTTAAAAGAAATGTAATTGCCCCTCTACTAATTCCTCTATCAAAAAAATTGTTTTGATATTGTAAATTAATTATATCATTTTGTTTCATAGATTCCCTCATAACCCATGAATCACCAATGCTTTGAGCTGTATAAGTAGGATTATAATATGTTTTTATAAATTCGGATTTATTTTCTTTAAATAATATGATGATTTGGTTTGTTAACGTATCAAATGAATTCAGTCTCATGGAGTCATTTGTAAAATAGGGAATGTTAATTATATTATTTAAAAAACTCTGCTTTACATTTTCTATTGTATGATTTTGAATATTTATATAACAAACTGTTGGATTTAAATTGACATTCTCTATAAATACATCAAACGACCCAATTTTTGAATTAGAGGAGTCTTTGATAAGTTGCCATTCTGAGTAGAGTCTTTCATTATTTGATTCAGTTTTCTTTTCTATAAAATAACTTTTTTTAATACGTTTTTGTTCAATCAAAAATTTAAATTCATTAAATGCTAGTTCGTATTTGAAATATTTATGTAAAGAATAGATGTCATCTGCTTTAATAGCTTCATTGAATTTTTGAATGAGTTTGTTCTGTCCAAATGAAAATAAATTTGAAAATATAATTATTAATAAAATGATTTTTTTCATAAAGCACTATTAAACTAACTGTAACATTAAATATCTTTTGTCAAATATAATTAAAAAATAATCTAACACTTGACAAGTTTCAAAAACCTGTCAGGTGTGTTCTAAATTTTAATCCCAATCACTAACACATCGTCAGTTTGATCATTATCTTGTTTCCAGTTGTTGAAAGAATATTCCAAAAAAGCTTCTTGCTCTTCCATATCCATTTCGTGTATGGTACTCAACAGGTCTTTGAAATTAGATTTGTTTAGCTTTTTATTTTTTTCTCCTCCAAACTGATCAATAAAACCGTCTGTAAACAAATACACACTATCATTTTTTTCTAATTGAAATACTTGTGTTTCGTATGTTTTAGTGATGCCTGAGTAAAAACCAATAGGATATCTGCTGCCTTTTAATTCAGTTATTTCACTGTTTCTTGAAATTAATATTGAACGAAATGCTCCAGCAAAACTTAGTTCATTAGTTGCTTTGTTAATTCGTATCAATGAAACATCCATGCCATCATTAAATGTAGCGTCCTGATTTTTATTTATTGATTTTTCTAATTCTTCATCCAAAGCTTTTAGTATATCCGAAGGATTAGAAATTTTTTTATTTATAAACACTTCCTTAAACATCGAGTTTGCCACCATGCTCATCATGGCACCTGGCACACCATGTCCAGTACAGTCTATTGCCGCTACATATTTATATGATTCATCTTCATAAAACCAGTAGTAATCACCACTCACAATATCTTTTGGTTTATATAATAAAAACGAAGACTCAAAATAATTGCTTAGTTGTTCTTGAGTTTGTAAAATAGATTGTTGTATGCGTTGTGCGTAATAAATACTATCAGTAATATCTTTATTCTGTTCCAATAATTGTTTATTGCTTTCTGTTAAACGCTTTTCGTTAAGCTTGTTATCAGTTATGTCATAACCAATACCAATTAACTGTTCTTCGTTTAAGTAAGAAACATTCCAACGCACCCATTTTGTTCCACCAGCAGATGTTCTGAGCTTATGCTCAAAAGCTTGAGTTGATATTGATTGATTATCAAACGTTTTTAAAATTTTATGTTTTACCTCTTCGCCTTCTGGTTTCGAAAAACGAATAATTTCCCACCATGCATTTCCTAATAGGTCTTGCGGGTTGTAGCCCAATAGTTGCTGAGCAGATTTACTCACATACTCAATACTACCGCTTTTGTTTAAAACAACAATTAAGGTATTTAGTTTATCTAGGATTTGATCCTGTATATCAATGGCAAACATTGCTGAAAAATTTTAAAATGTAAATGAAAAAATTGTGAAAACTGTTGGTACGACTAGCGCATAATAGAACACCACATACAATTCGTACAGAATCGATTCACATAATAAGGATATGTTTTGGTGTTTTTCACGGAGCAAATATAGAATAATATTTATAACTCAAAATATTATTTTGATAAAAATAAGTCCAAAAAATTCTGGAAAATAAAAAATCCCTTGTAAAACAAGGGATTTGAAAGCTTTTGATTAGTGAAGATTTGCAGCTATCAAACTAATAAATTCTTTTCGGGTGGCATCTTTCAAAAATTCACCAGTAAAAGCTGACGTTGTAGTTGTGCTATTTTGTTTTTGAACTCCTCGCATTTGCATACATAAGTGCGAACACTCCATAACAACAGCAACACCCAATGGGTTTAAAGTATCTTGTAAGCAATCTCTAATTTCATTAGTTAAACGTTCTTGTACTTGTAATCTTCTTGCAAAGGCATCCACAATACGAGGTAATTTGCTTAATCCTACAATGTGGCCGTTTGGTATATAAGCAATATGTGCTTTCCCAAAAAATGGTAATAAATGATGTTCACATAAGCTATATACTTCTATGTCTTTCACAATTACCATTTGGCTGTAATCTTCTTTAAACATAGCCGAACGTAAAATCTCAGCAGGATTTAAATCGTAACCTTGAGTTAAAAATTGCATGGCTTTAGCGGCTCTTACAGGGGTTTTTAATAACCCTTCGCGTGTTGGATTTTCTCCAACATCATCCAAAATGTTTTTATACATATCAGAAATAGAGTCAACCAATTTATCATTGTATTGATCTATTTTTTTATATCCAGTAATGTCGTGTTCAAATTCTTCGTTTAGCATAATTTTAGTTTTTTATAGTGTTGAGTGTTTAACCACATAGGTACATAGTTTTAGAAATAAAGCTTAGTGTAATAGGAAACATTAGATTGGAAGCGATGCGCTTCCAACTATGTATTCTTATCTGATAACTTATACTATAACATTGGTATTATTTCCTATGTGTCTATGTGGTTTAAAATTATTTATATAACAACAATCTTCAATAAATGTTTATTCTCCAAAATATTCCACGTAATTACTGTCGGTTTCAAACAACTTAATACAGTGTAAGGCTGCTCCCATGTCTTTTATTTTAGGGGCCAAAATATCCCAAATAAAGATAGCAACATTTTCTGTAGATGGCATAATAGGCATTCCTTTCACGTCCATGTTTAAGTTTTTATGGTCAAGTATTTCAGTAACATCTGTTCTGATTACAGTACTTAAATCTTTTAAATTAACTACAAAACCTGTATCCGGATTAATTTCGCCTTTAACAGTTACAAATAGTTCATAGTTATGACCATGCCAATTTTTATTAGCACATTTGCCAAAAGTGGCATTGTTTTGTTCTTCACTCCAAGCCGGATTAAATAATTTATGTGCGGCGTTAAAATGTTCTTTGCGGGTAATATAAATCATAGTAAATTAACAGTTGTAAAAATACTAATTATAAATGAAGATTCTAATCGTATCAGCTACACAATTTGAAGTAAAACCTTTATTGGATTTTCTTGGTATTGCTATGCCTACAATAGGCATAAACAATGCTAATATGGATTTTGAAGATAAAGATATTGAAGTATTAATTACTGGAGTAGGTATGGTAAATACGGCATTCATGATGGGTAGATATATAAATAGTTTATATGATTTAGTTATCAATGTGGGTGTTTGTGGGGCTTTTGATAGACAATTAGAATTAGCTCAGTTAGTTCGAGTAACATCAGATATTTTAAGCGAAATGGGAGCGGAAGATGGAGAAGAGTTTTTAAAATATGATCAGTTAAATCTTCCTGGAGAATATATATTTTCTGATAATTATAGCATTCCTAACTCATGGTTTGATTCGTTAAAAAAAGTAAAAGGGATTACAGTAAACACAGTTCATGGTAATGAAGTAAATATTAAAAAAGTG
>JBBIUW010000131.1:0-6921 GCA_037440045.1 Sphingobacteriaceae bacterium | reverse complement strand
CTTTTTAACGGCTGTTGCAGGCTTTTTAACTAAAGTAATGGGTAAAAAGGGAAACGAGGGAAAAGAAGAAAGCGAAACAGGCGGAGAAACAGATGCTACTGATAGCAGCTCCAATCAAAGTTATATGCAAAATGATACGGGACCTATTACAAGAGGCGACAACTCCGAAGCTATGTATAACCGCCATGTGAAAAACCAAAGCGGCGGAGGCGAAGCCGCTGCTAAATCAGACAATTCAGGCGATGAAGGAACAGGAAGTGAGGAACCCGACCATGCCAACAAACTAAGAACTACTAACCAAAAAGAAGCGACAACAACCACAGGCGACAATGACAAAACCGAAACGAACACAAACAATGAAAGCGATAAAAAAAGTAGCGGTACTGGGTTAATTGTCGGAGTGTTAGCCGCAGTAGGCTTAATAGCCGCCACAAGTAAAGGTAACAACAAAAAAGAACAGGAAAAGAAACCAGAAAAAACAAAAGCATTAGAGGGTATTGCGAACAAAGCCATCAAGAAAAAAATTAAAGCAGTAACACTCACTTAAATAAAACCAATAACAATAAAAAATAAATAATTATGATAACACTACTTTCAAAAGAGTCCATTGATAAATCAGGCTTTACAATGGATAACCTCAAAGCCTGGGGACTTGCCAGTGCAGCAGCCGTTGGCGGTATGATAGTATCGCACGTAGCCATGAAAGCGATTAAAAAACAAGATAGTTTACTTGTGAATGGTGGATTATTGGCAGCAGGTATTGGCGGAGCCATGTATTTTAAAAACCCTTGGGTTAAATTGTTATTCTTAGGTGCAGCCGGATATGGTTTAATACGAGTAGCCAACATTGCTGTAAAAGAAGTAACCGCACCGGGCGACACAGGAGCCGCAGGATTATCCGGCTTAATTCCTGAAACCATTAAAAGCAAAATCAGAGATTTTTTGCCTTCGCTCGGAAGTACCGACCAAACATTATTGGGCGAAGACGATTTACATGGTATGCCAAATCTTGATGATGTGGCGGGTGTGGAAGATGTGGGCTACATAGATGTAACCAATCAAAACGCTATTGGCAGCACGCTTCTATAAATCAACAAAAATAACAATCAACAAAAATCAATAACAATTAAAAATAAAACAACATGCAAACATTATCCGAAATTATTTTAGAACGTGGGGCAAAATTTTTACAAACCCCTGAAATCCTTGCACGCATGGACGAGCAAACGCAAGCCGATATTAAAGCCGGCAAAAAAGAATTTTTCTTATCAGACTTTTTTATTCGTAAACGTCTTTCAGGCTTTGCGGGTACTATTGACCTGATTAAAGAAATAGATAACCGTCAAGTGGGAATTAATAACCTTGACAAAGGTTTATTACCAAATGGTACATTCATGGCGTTGTGTGTAGTAGGTGTTAGTTATGCCATTGACCCCGCAGCAACAATTCCAGATATTCCTGCAGGTATTCGTTATTCAAGTGCGGAATATTTTGCAACTATTCCAACAAAAATAATCAATTCTGAATTTAACCTTTTAAATGGCGACAAACCCATTTTGAAAGTGAGAACTAAGAAGTTTTTCGCTAATCATAAAAACGAGTTTGCAGGAGAAGCAAACGACGAAAACGGTGTTATTCTGCCTCAACCAAAATTATTGGACTATCGCAAAAAAGTTAAAGCCCAATTAGAGTTTGCAGAAGACAATACACCTGTACCAGGCGGCGCACATTACATCGAAATCCGATTAACAGGCGTTCATGTAGGAGACCGCATTTAAGATTTGGAATTGATTTTAAACAACAAAGGGAGTGTAAACCGATACAGAATAAACAACCTCTTTAAGAGCTAATAAATGTAAAGGTTAAAGCTCCCTTTTAAAACCGAAAGAAAAAATGGAAGTAGCAAAAAAAATAAAATCAACATTGCAGGTAGCAACCATTGCCATGCCAATAGGAACGGTAGCGGCTAAGCGAAACATCTATGCAGACCTCGAAAGTGAGTTTAAAACGTGCAGAGGTTTTTATGTGATCCGTAATCTGGGAAACGACTATTTAAAAATAGGTATTAAGGATGCTGCGGGTAATTCCATTGTACAACCCGTAAACATGAAGCATTTAGAAGTTTCACAAAATCCAGCTATTAAAGACCGCTTTTTTATGGAAAGCCCTTTTGAAGCTAACGGCAAAAAAATTACCATCTCGGTTGAAAATTTTGCCACAACAACCGCCGTACAGGATATAGATGTATTGTTTTTACTTGATAACGAAAACTAATCATGCCAGCACCACCACTCATAAAACGCCTATTGCTTGTAAAGTATAGCGAAACATCTGTTGTATTTGCAGGAAAAACAGTAAGTGAAAAAGCTGTTATTGCCGAGCATTTTTATTACCAAGAGGAAAACAAATTTATCTATACCAAAGGTTGCGTTGATTTTACGGTATTCAATATCGGTACGGCCAAAGTGTTTTTATGGGATAATATCGTTTTACTTCCCGGACAATCTTTTACGCTCCCAAAATCAACACCCCTGCCCTTAGCGAATGATATACCTATTAAGTACGAGGGAGATTATGCCCTTACGCGCAACGTAGCCGACATAAGTACAACCATATTAGCTCCAAGCGCATAAATAAAATTTTAATTAACCATTAAATACAAAACAATATGACAACAACTATAAAATTATTCATTAGTAAACACTTTTTAAAAATTATAACAGCCGTATTAGCTTATTTCAGCCCAATACAACATTTATTAATAGCTACCCTTGTTTTTGCCTTTGCTGACTTCATAACAGGCGTACTTGCTTCTCGCAAATTAGCAAAAGCAGAAGGTAAAACCAATTGGACAGATTGGTGGCAAAGTAAAAAAATGCAAAAGAAAATATTTGACATCGTATTTTATTTACTGGCTATTATTCTTGCGTACTATTTTGAAAAACTGTTTTTCGACTACATTAATTTTCCTGTCTCCCGCTTAACGGCTTTTATTATTCTATCGGTTGAGTTTTGGAGCAACATGGAAAACTTAGGTGTTATTACAGGTTTGCCACTAAACAAAAAAGCCTTTTTTGATTTTATTAATTCTATCCGTAACCCTAATGGCAATAATAGTTAGTTGTAATGAAATAAATAAAATCAATAGAATAAATAAAATAAAGGGAATAAATAAAATCAATGCTTTTAAAAGACCTCATAGAGCTAATTAAGACTAACAATTATCTATTTGAAGTTTGTTTGCCTTGTGGTAAAAAATGGGGTAAAAAAACGCTGTATGATGTTAGAAATGAATATGGCGAATTAGAGGATTATATAAGGAAAATAGCCAAACCAAATGAGCAAGAAGCTATCACAGTAAAGTTATATGGCAAAAATGGAACTGGTCCCAAAAAGAAAGGTAGTGTTGAGATTTTTATTAATGAGCAAAATGAAACCAATGGTTTAAATGAAATCAATAAAAAAAATGAAACCAATACTATCAATGATATAGTTCTCCAAAATGCAACGAATAACCTCACAAAAAAAAACATAGTGCAAATGATAAGTAAAGCCGATATAGACGTTGTACAGCTCAAAACAGAAAATAAATACCTCGCTGAAAAAGTTGAGGAACTCAAAGCACGCAACAAAGAATTAGAGCGCAAGAATGATGAGTATTACAACGAAAATCTACGCTTAACACGAGAACATGCCACCGAAAAGGATAAAAGAGATTTAGAATATAAGCAAAAGGAATTGGATTTACTCGCCAAGCAAAAACAGGGATTAAGCGGTGTATTAGAGGATGTAAAAACATTACCACCCGAAGCGTGGCAATTCATAGCCGGCTTATTGCCAAATCATCCAATGGCAAAAGGATTGTTGCCTGCTCCAGCTCAAAACAACAATGCTTTAAGTGGAGCAAATAAACATAATGACCCCGATGCGCAGGCTTGTATTGAAGTAATGGACGCTTTACTCTTAAAACAAAGCCCTGAAATTGTAGGCATGTCGGCTATGTTAACTGAACATTTAGTAACCAATCCAACTGTTTTAAAAGCGGTATATGACAAATTTTTTCCTGAACAAAGCAACAACGAGAAAACCAAATAAACGAATCAACGAAAAACAATAAAATAAAGAGTATCAATATAAATCAATGAAAATAAACGCTAATAAATAATAGAAAACATGGCAGATATACACATTACCATAAAATCGAACTCTCACGCAGAAACGGCGACACTTAAAAATGCTTTGCAAAACATAGCAGACAATTTTGATAAAGAAAATCAACTTGAAATAGCAAGGCTCTCGAAATTGGAAAATGCCAACGAAAAATTAAAATCCTTATTTAATAATCCACTTTTTAAAATGGCTATACGCTAATGAAGACTAACAACACACATAAGGAATCAGCCGAACAATTACACGGTGTTGCTGTGAGCAGTGGAGCAAAATACCTTGCATTAGGTGTGTTGGGCGTGGTTGGTTATTTTAAAGCTAAAAGTTGGTACGAAGATTATAAATTGAAACAGCAAAATAATAAAGCTGGCGAAGATAACAGTACCAATATAGCATCTCAAATACATTCCGAAAACAGAGCAACTTATACAGAGGATAGCGTACAAATTGGATTGTACCGACAAATTACAGATTATAAAAAAACGAAAGACGCATACAGTAACGTTAGTGGTGGTAAGGATATGTTGGAAGATACCCGCAAACATGTTAGTAGTAGTGCGTATCAACAAATCTTAAATATCATTGGTATAAAAGGTGGTGCCGTTCAGGCGACTTCGCAAACATCACAGGAAGTAGTCAATACTAAAAAAACATTTTCGTGGGTCGTTGCTAAAGTAGATGCCCGCATTCGTAAAAGTCCAAAGGCTGGAAGTGCTGTATTTACAATACGCCCAAACATTGTGGGTGTGGCTAAAGCAAATACCATTATCGGCATAGTTGATAAACAAACCTTGAATAAAAATGGCGGAAAATTATTTTATGACGACGAACACAATACGTTTTATGTGCCTGTATTGATTTTCAATAACAAGGACGTAAAGAAATATTACACCGCCTTTGTAGCTGCATCCGCTATTAATGTATTTGAAAAACAACCTAAAAACCTGCATTTGTTTTTAGTGAGTGAGTTTGCTTACTCACAAGCCTATGCCACTTCTGGGATAGACAACAACGATACTTCAACAAATCTTAACCCTTTACTTTAATTATGGCAACCAATTATATACAAACTTTAACCCCTTTACAAAAGCAAAATTTATCAGCTATTGTTACAGAAATGCTACGTGTAGGAATTACCAACCCATTTACACAAGCCTCTATTTTAGCGGTTATCAGTAAAGAAAGTAATTTTATTTGGCAATCAGAAAAAAGTTACCGTACTACTTCTAACAGTCGCATCCGTGAAATTTTTAAAATATTAGGTAAACTAAGCGACACACAATTAAATGCTTTAAAAAATAACGATGTATTGTTTTTTAATACGGTGTATGGTGGCAAGTTCGGGAATGCACCAAACGAAGGCTATTTATATCGTGGACGTGGGCCTAACCAATTAACTTTTAAAGGCAATTACGCAAGTATCGGTAAACGCATCGGCGTTGATTTAGTAAAATATCCGGACTTATTAATTACGGACTCAAATGTAGCTGCAAAAGAGGTGGTCGATTATTTTGTACGTGAGTTCGCAAAAGCGGCACAACGTAACATATTAAAAAACTACAACACGACTGGCATAAACAATTTTACCAATCTGAACGACAGTTTAAAAGCAGTATTCCAGGCTAACAGAGGTTGGGGGAAAAAGGGACCTGATACAACAGGCGGTTACGATAAAGCGAAAGAACGCATCGGCGAATTTCACAGCGTACTAAATACCATTAACGAAAATAAAGGCAAAATCGGGGGAGGTCTTTTTTTTTTAATCCTACTGATACTCGCAATAGCCAATAAAGACAAATTAAGTAAAGCATTTTCAAATATTTCTAACAAACAAAAATCAAACACTAAAAACTAAATGGAAACAAACAACAGAGTACAAAACACATGGTGCGCCATCAGTAGCGGTTTATTTATAACGGCTGTATTAATTTTTATTTTCAACCCAAGAGGATGCGTCAACAGAAAGCCAACCGAGAAGTTACAAAACGATGTAATAAACAATGATACCGTTACAAAATACATTTATACCGATAAATGGCATACAGTTTACATTAAGAGTAAAGTAACGCATGATAGCATCCCTTATACTGTTCCTGCTTTAGTAGATACCGAACGCATTTTAAAACGATACTATACATTATATCATTATACGGATAGTATTTGCGACACAAACCTAATCGGTGTAAATGCTTTTGATGTAAGCGAAAACAAACTAAAAGCGCATACGTTTACCTATAAACTGCTACAACCTACCAAGCAAACTACTATTACCAATTACATAGAACGAAAACAAAAATCCGTTTTACTATTTGGTGTTTCTGCAAACCTGCATCAAAAACAAGTAATTGGACTAAGTCCAGAATGTCTGTATCTCACAAAAAAACAAATGGGTTTTGGTTTGGGTTACGATGTGTTAAATAACAACTATTCAGTAAAAGTATATTATCCCATTGGCTTAAAATAATGACAAAGCAAGTTTATAAAAATAATTTAGGTTCAAGTGAGGGGCTAAACTTTAAAAATTTGGTAGCACTATTGAAAGTGAAGTATCAAAACTTATCCTTTCAACAGTTAAACGATTTTATCGAAAAACTCTACGCCTACCGATTTTTATTTTCAAATATATCAGCCAATCAATTATTAAAAAGTGGTTTTACTTCTAATCATGTGTTGGTATATCAACCTGCATTAGAAAAAATTTTATTCAATGCTCAAATAATAAAAAGCGAACGTTTAGAGGCCGAACAATTGCCC
>JBBIUW010000130.1:0-6945 GCA_037440045.1 Sphingobacteriaceae bacterium | reverse complement strand
TACGATGACGGATGGCGTGATTGAAAAATGGCATAAAAAAGTTGGTGATAAAGTGAAGAGCGGTGAGTTGTTGGCTGATATTGCTACTGATAAAGCTACTATGGAATTTGAATCATTCCAAGATGGTGTTTTAATTCATATTGGTGTACAAGAAAAACAATCTATTCCTGTAGATAGTATTATTGCTATTTTAGGAAAAGGTGGAGAAGATATCAATGCTATTTTAGCTTCTGTTAATTCTGCTGGGTCTGCCCCTGCAGCTACTACTGCTCCAAAAGCGGAAGCGTCTGTGCAAACTGCAGCTGCTGTCACTTCGAGCGTAGTCGAGAAGTCGACTTCATCAAACGATGGAAGAGTAAAAGCGTCTCCTTTAGCAAAAGCATTAGCAAAAGAAAAAGGAATTGATATTTCAAAAGTTACTGGTACCGGAGAGAACGGTCGTGTAACTAAATCAGATATAGAAAATTATAAACCATCTGCATCTTCAAGCAGTAAATCATCAAGCGTTAGTTCATTTGTTCCAGGCGCAGAAGGATTTACGGATGAACCAACTTCGCAAATGCGTAAAGTGATTGCGAAACGTTTATTAGAAAGTACAAATGGTGCACCTCACTTCTATTTAACTATTGAAGTGGATATGGAAAATGCTATGCAGTCTCGTAATGCAATTAATGCAATTCCTGAGACAAAAGTTTCTTTCAACGACTTAGTAATTAAAGCTTGTGCAGCTGCATTACGCAAACATCCAAAAGTAAATTCATCTTGGATGGGTGATAAAATCCGTTACTACTCACATGTACACATTGGTGTGGCAGTAGCTGTTGAGGATGGCTTATTAGTACCTGTAGTTCGTTTTGCTGATCAAAAATCATTATCTCAAATTAGTGCTGAGGTGAAAGATTTAGGTAAACGTGCAAAAGATAAAAAATTACAACCTGCTGATTGGGAAGGAAATACTTTCACAGTATCTAATTTAGGTATGTTCGGTATTGATGAGTTTACATCAATCATCAATACTCCTGAGTCTTGTATTTTATCTGTTGGTGCAATTCGTCAAGTTCCTGTTGTGAAAAACAATCAAGTAGTTCCTGGTAACGTCATGAAAGTAACGTTAGCTTGTGATCACAGAACTGTTGACGGAGCTACCGGAGCAGCATTCTTACAAACATTAAGAACATATTTAGAAAATCCTGTAACGATTCTTGCTTAATAATTGATTTTTTTGTAAATTAGTGTATGCGATCGTCAAAAGTTAAAATAAAAAGAAACATAGCTATCCCAGGAGAACCAATGTCTCAAGGAGAGTTTGTGGATTTAATTAAAGAGGCTGAGAAGGGACCCTTTTATACTTTAGAAGAGATTCAAACTAAAATGGAAGTATGGAAAAAGTCATTAAAAAAATAGCTTATAGCGCTGTTTTTTATGAAGATTTAAAATCCATTTACTCTTATGGTTTAGAAACATTCGGTGTGATGATGGCTGAGATTTTGCAAGAGCAAATTCTTAATTATACAGCAGGACTTTATTTGCATTATTATTTAAATCCAGAATGCCGACATCTCGAAACAAAAACTCAAATTTACAGAAACATTATTCTTGGAAAGTATTTAATCATTTACAGAATTAGAGCTAATAAAATAGAAGTGTTAAGAGCTATACATGGAAGCCAAAGTCCGAAAATTATTAAAGCAACTAAAAAAATAAAAACTAAATAATATTTTATCATGGAAGGAACTATTAAATCAACAGTTGAAAATGGAATTGGAACGATTACTTTTTTTCATCCTCAATCAAACTCAATGCCTGGAACTCAATTAAGAAACTTGGCAGCAGAGATTGAAAAATTAGGAAAGGATGATGCCGTAAAAGTGATTGTATTAAAAAGTGAAGGAGATAAAGCATTTTGTGCAGGAGCAAGTTTTGATGAATTAATTTCTATTAAAGATAAAGAAACAGGTTTGGTTTTCTTCTCAGGTTTCGCAGCAGTTATTAATGCCATGCGTAAAGCGCCTAAGTTTGTCATTGCTCGTGTGCAAGGTAAAGCAGTAGGTGGTGGTGTTGGTATTGCGGCGAGTGCAGATTATACATTTGCAGTTGATGGAGCTTCTGTTAAGTTAAGTGAACTTGCTGTAGGTATTGGTCCGTTTGTAGTTGGTCCGGCTGTTGAACGTAAAGTAGGAACTTCTGCTTTTTGTCAATTAACGATTAATGCTACTGAGTGGCAAACCGCTCAATGGGCTCGCGAAAAAGGTTTATATGCTGAGTTGTTTAATACAACAGAAGATATGGATAAAGGTATTGATGCATTAGCAAAACGTTTAGCATCAAGCAGCCCTGAAGCGATGGCCATGTTGAAAAAAGTAATGTGGGAAGGAACAGAAAATTGGGACTCCTTATTAATTGAAAGAGCAGGAATGAGCGGAACGCTTGTTTTATCTGACTTTACAATTAATGCCATTAATAAATTTAAAGCAAAAGCTTAATTATAGTTCTTGCTTCTCATTGTGTCACTTCGAGCGGAGTCGAGAAGCGTTCTGTAAAATATATATTGGTTCTCGACTACGCTCGAACTGACAATATATAATATGAAAAACATCATCTTACTTCACGGAGCCATCGGTGCTAAAGATCAATTAGAGCCACTTGCTGCTGAATTAAAACAGCATGGTTACAATGTGTTTATGTTAAGTTTTAGTGGACACGGACAAACTCCTTTTGCATCCAATTTTGGTATTGAGCAATTTGCTTTGGAATTAGAACAATTTGTTACTGAAAATAAATTAAATCAACCAAGCGTTTTTGGTTATAGCATGGGCGGTTATGTAGCCTTGTATTTAGCGCATCGCAATACAAGTATATTGGGAAATATTATCACGCTTGGAACCAAGTTTGAATGGAGCCCAGAGATTGCGCAAAAAGAAGTGAAGATGCTCGACTCAAAAACTATCATCGAAAAAGTACCAAAGTTTGCAGATGCATTACAAAAGCGTCATGGACAAGATTGGGAATTACTTTTGCAGAAAACAGCTGAGATGATGTTGAGCTTAGGGAATAAAAATGGTTTATCTCTAACTGATTTTGCAAGTATTGAAAATAAAGTATTGATTGGCTTAGCAGATAAAGACACTATGGTTTCTTTAGAAGAAACAACAGCTGTTTACAAGCAAATTAAAAATGGTGCCATGTATATGCTCCCAAATACCAAACATCCTATTGAGACGGTGAATGTGGGGTTGTTATGTAAGATTATTTTAAAGTGTTAGTTGATTATTATTCTCTGTTTGAACTCAATTTATTTCTTTATCAAACTAATTATTGAAACTATTAAGGCAATATATGCGATAGATTCATGAGTGTAATTTTGAAATATTTTAAAATAGCATAAGTTTTTTATATATCTCTCATGTTTTTTATTTTTAGCATTTTCGATTATGATTTTGTAGTATGCTACACCTTTAATTCTATTAACCTGACGAACTTGTTCAATTGAGTTTTTAAGTTCATCTTTTGGTTTACTATAAATTCTGAGATCTAAATCTATTTGTGTTAATGGCTCAATCATTTTTAGGATTTTAGTTATAACAAAGTTAGCTTGCTGTTAAGCCATTTTCGGAAACTATTAATAACAATATAGTCAATGTTTTAACAATCTGTCTATGAAAAATGACAAGGGCTGAGATCTTTCTCAGCCCTTGTATGTAGAATTATTTTTTCTCTCCTCTAATATTTAAACCACATTTTGGGCAATACTCTGAATTGATAATCATTTCAAAATTACACCAAGAACATAGGTAATAGACTATTGGTAAATTCCGCTTACGTTTTTTGTATAAGCGAAATTTCTTTAATAGTTTTTCTATTTTATTAGTTAGCACTTATTTTTTGAAAAGTTTAAGCCTTTTTTCCTTGGCTATGTGCCGCTAAATTTGCTATGCGGTATAATAAACGTGCAGCTACGTTTGCATTCCATTCATCTTCGCCACCAACTTCGTTTAAGTCAAAGGCAATGAATTTTTTACCGGCTGCCACTACTTGTTCCAATAAATATAAAACTTGGTCTGTTTCAAAACCACCAGCTACAGGCGTTCCTGTACCTGGACATAATTTTGGATCTAAACCATCAATATCAAAACTTAAATAAATATTTTGTGGTAACTCAGCTACAATTTCTTGGCAAATAGTATCCCAACTTTTGCCTTTGTATTGTTGCTGTTTAATATCTCTGTCAAAAAATGTTTTCACTCGTCCGTTTGAGTTATTGATAATGTCTAACTCTGCTTGGCAATAATCTCTAATACCAACTTGCACTAATTTTTGTACGTTATGTCTTTTCAATGCATTGTACATAATAGAAGCGTGTGAGTATTCAAAACCTTCGTAAGCTACACGTAAATCAGCATGTGCATCAATTTGCAAAATAGCAAATTCCCCAAAGTGTTCGCCTAAAGCATCAATCATACCTAGTGGAGTAGAGTGGTCGCCACCAACTAAGCCAACGCTTTTATTTTGTTTTAAGAAATGTAAAGCACGTTTTTTAACCCATGCATTCATTTCTTCACATACTTTGTTTACGTCTTTTATCTCATCAATTTCAGATGCAGGTTCTCCGTTACTTTGTCTGTCTATAATAATTTCAGCAACCGGACGATAAATTTCGCTTTTCTCTCTTAAGTCTTCGCTAAAATCATCCATCGCAATTCCCATTTTCCATGCATCTTTCACAATGGGGTCATATAAATCAACTTGAAATGATGCATCAAATATTTGTTGAGGTCCGTCAATCGTTCCCCCACCATAACTCACGGTTACTTCCCAAGGCACAGGTATTAATACGGTTTCAGATTCTTGTGTGGTAAATGGTAAACCAAACATATTTGCGTTAATATCTCCTACACTGTTTGGATCAAAGTTTTTTATTTTTTCTTGTTTGTTCATGCTGCGAATATACGAAAAGTCTCCTGATACTTTTGCAGCCAAAAGCATTCAAAAGTTTATAATTTGTGATAGCTATTTTAGAAACTTTTTGTCTTGATACAAAAAGTTACAAAAAAATCAAGGCTTATTAAAATTTAGCTAAAATCTGCATTGCCTCAATCTGATTGTTTGAAGCGCTTCGCGAACAGCCCAAACAATCTACGCACATGCTTTCGCATTTGATGCATTTGGATTTATACGCTAAATTTTAATAGGCCGTTATTATAATTGAATTATAAAACTAAGGAGCTAAACGCTCTATCTTCCAATCACCATTCTCTAGAGTAAAAGCAATTCTATCGTGTAAACGATTTTTTCGTCCTTGCCAAAATTCGTAGTAGTTTGCTTTGATGATGTAGCCGCCCCAAAATTCAGGACGAGGAATTTCTTGATTATTAAATTTGGTTTTGTTGCCTTCAATAAATGTATTTAACTCTTCGCGATTGTTTAACACACGGCTTTGTGGCGAGCTCCAAGCTCCTATTTTAGAGTCTTGAGGACGAGCATTAAAATAAGCATCACTTTTTTCTTTTTCTGCTTTTTGTGTAACGATACCTTCAATGCGAATTTGTCGTTCTAATTCAGGCCAAAAAAACGTTAAGCAAACATTTGGGTTTTCGGCTATTTGTTGTCCTTTGCGCGAATCGTAATTGGTATAAAAATAAAATTCGTTGTTTGAAAATTCACGTAAATACACAATGCGAGCAGAGGGTTTATTGTTTTTGTCAACTGTTGCTAAATTACAAGCAGGTACTTCATTCACTTTTGCATCAATAGCGTCGCGCATCCATTGTTCAAATTGCAAATCTGGTGTTTTGTTCAAGTTGTTTTCACTCAATTCACCCTTCATGAAATCTTCTCTCAGTTGAGAAATATGCTGGTTAACCTGGCTCATTTTTTGTAATTTTACACAAATATAGAGAGTTATTTGTGATAAAAGCAGGAGATATATTAATTGCCAAACCATTTTTGCAAGACGGTCATTTTAAGCGATCGATTATTTATATGTGTGAGCATAATGGCGAAGGTAGTTTGGGCTTTATCATTAATAAATCTCATGGTTTGCTATTGCGAGATATTTTTCCGCACCTAAAAAATGGAAACTTTCCTTTATTTGAAGGAGGTCCGGTTTCACCAAACCAATTGTTTTATACGCATACTTTGGGAGGTAAATTAAGTGGAAGTCAGCATGTAATTGATAATGTATTTTGGGGAGGAAATTTTATGGAGTTGTGCCAAATGATTGAGCATGGCGAAGTGAGTTCGGAACAAATCCGTTTTTATATTGGTTACAGTGGTTGGGGCGAAGAGCAGTTAGAGAGCGAATTAGAGCGAGATATGTGGTTTACTAAAAACTCTAATTATGTTGATTTAACGCGTATTAACCCTGATGATTTATGGGGCGAAGAATTAGTGAAAATAAAACCGGGTTACAAAGCATTTAGTGATTACGCGTTTGATCCTTCTTTGAATTAGAAAAATTGTTTAGTTCTCGACTCCGCTCGAACTGACATCTTTTTATATTTTAAACTCTTACACCAATCATACACACATCATCAATCTGCTCAAAGTTTCTTTTCCAGTCGTTATAAGCATTGTATAAAATGGTGTTTTGTTCACTCATGTCTTTATCCTGAATCGAAAGTATCAAATCCTTTAGAGGCTTGTATTTCATCTTTTTGCCAAAAGTTCCTCCAAATTGATCAGCATATCCATCAGAGAAAGAATAAATAGTATCTCCGCTTTGTAAATCCAATTCGTGTAAAGTAAATGGATTCATTTTTTCGTAAATACCAATTGGCTGTTTATCTGCTTTAATTTCTATTAAATGATGTGTGCTAGTAGAAATTATATTTTCTGATGGAATTGTTGGCTCTCCTTTTCTCACAATCCATAAAGGATTATTTGCACCAGAATATTCCATCTCTAGTGTTTTAAAGTCAATTGAAAACAAAGCGCAATCCATTCCGT
>JBBIUW010000129.1:0-6991 GCA_037440045.1 Sphingobacteriaceae bacterium | reverse complement strand
CCATAATGCTTTCTCTTATTAATAAATCAGTTGAACCAAACATGGCTGGCTTAGCGCCAATATTCATTTGTGAGTTAGATGAATAAATACATTCTAATGCAATGATAAAATCATCAGTTACTTCAATATTTTGTTTGGATACATCAATCTCGTGAACTTGAGTTTTACCAATAGATTTAATAATAATGGGTTCTTTTAATTCATTATTTGAATTAATTACTTTCACCATTCCAATTGGAGTTATTACTCTTTTTACTGTTTTACCTTCAGAATAAATATTGATACGGAATATGGCAGTATCATTTTCTACTAGACAGGCTTTAAATTGGATTTTATCAATAAAAGTTTGCTGACCTTTTTTGATTGAAATTTTATTTCCTATTTCTATTCCTGCTGATTTTTCGCTTAATCCTTTTTCTTTATATCGACGTACAGAGGCTGAATCTTTTTGTTTTAATCCGCTAAGATTTACACATTCTAAATCGGCAACTGTTGTAGTACCTAGTACTTTTGTTTCGTATTCATTAGGCCTCACCGTTGTTGTAGCAAGCTGATAAACTTCTTCGGTTAAAACAATAGATGTAATTTGAATAGTATCATTATCTTTTTCGGAGGTGATTTTAAATTTAAAAGCACCATTTTCATCAGTAATAATACCAAATGCTTTAGCTGGAATTCCAATATTAACATAAGGAATTCCTTTTTGCTGTTTATCTTTTACGTAGCCAGTTAGTTCTTGCGAGAAAATTGTATTTGTAAAAACACAAAAGATGATTAAACATAAACTAATTGACTTTATCATATGGTTTAGCTTTTTGCTCTAAAATAAAAAGATAATGGTACTCCGTGGAAATTAAAACTTTCACGGAATTTGTTTTCTAAAAATCGTTTGTAAGCATCTGTTAAATACTGAGGCGAGTTACAGAAGAATACAAAAGCACAAGTATCTTTAATTTGGGTTACATATTTAATTTTTACAAGCTTACCTTTTACTGCAGGTGGTGGAAAGTGCTCAATTAATGGTAAGAAATACTCGTTTAATTTGCTGGTTGGTATTTTTGCAGATTTGTTTTCGTATACCTCCATTGCCACATCAATCACTTTCATAATACGTTGTTTTTCGGTAACAGATGTGAAAATAATAGGGACGTCTCTAAAAGGTGCCATGCTCTCTCTAATCTTTTCTTCAAAGTACTTAGTAGTCATGGTTTGTTTATCTTCAATTAAATCCCATTTGTTTACCACAATAACAATTCCTTTGTGATTTTTTACAATCAGGTGAATGATATTTAAATCCTGAGATTCGATATCGCCTTGGGTAGCATCAATCATCAATACACATACATCAGAGTTTTCGATGGCATTAATGGTACGCATTACACTATAAAACTCAATATCTTCATGCACTTTGGCTTTCTTACGCATGCCAGCGGTATCAATTAATAAGAAATCATGACCGAATTTATTGTATCTTGTATGTATAGTATCGCGTGTTGTTCCAGCAATAGCAGTTACAATATTTCTATCTTCACCTAACAATGCATTAGTTAGGGATGATTTACCAACATTAGGACGACCAACAATGGCAATTTTTGGTAAATGACTGTCTTGAATAGCGCCTAAATCTTCAGGGAAGGTTTTTACCAACGCATCCATCAAATCACCTGTTCCAGCACCACTGTTAGATGAAATACAAAATGGATCTCCCAATCCAAGTTCATAAAACTCGCCTGCGTAAGAATTACGTTCGCTATTATCAACTTTATTTACAACTAACAAAACAGGTTTTTTGCTTCTACGAACTATATTAGCTACGTCTTTATCAAAATCTGTTACGCCATCGGTAACATCAACCATAAACAAAATACTGGTACTTTCATCAACCGCAATTTGTACTTGTTTTCTGATTTCTTCTTCAAATACATCATCGCTACCTTTAATATATCCTCCAGTATCTACTACAGAAAACTCCACACCATTCCAGTTAGACTTTCCATAGTGTCTATCACGAGTTACCCCAGGCTCATCATCAACAATTGCTTCGCGGGTTTCTGTTAATCTATTAAAAAGGGTCGATTTTCCTACGTTAGGACGACCTACAATGGCTACTAAATTTGGCATAATGCCGCGAAGGTAACAAAAAATAAGGTTTTTATCTATTTTTAGTAAAAGAAGTAGATTTAGTTTTTCATTCTTAGCCAGCCTAACAATCTGGTTTCCTGAATTTTAAATCCGGTTGAATTAGAATCTAAATCTATACTAACTCTGGAACTGGCAAATGGACCTGGGTTTTGCTGAATAATTTCAACAGATTGAGACGAAACCTCTGATATAATAGCAACGTGGCCATAGGGATTAACAGATGTGCCATCAAAAATTACTAAATCGCCAATTGCAGGTTTTGACTTACTTGGATTTGTAAATTGTATTAGGTCTCTTTTGGTGCTTAAAGTCCCGTCTTTTAAAGAATGATCAAAAAAATCTTTAGCATTACCATAGGAGTCGGGCATTTTATGGTTGTAAAATTGGTAGTAGTAGCGTTTAACAAATTCTACACATTGGTATTTTAAACCAATATTATATCCATCAGGCGCCACATTTCTTTCGCCTGTATGACTAACGCCCCCATTGTAAAATACTTTAACGCCATTTAAACTGTCAAGTGCCTGACCAACTTCGTATTTTGGATTAGGATTAATTTTTTGAACCAACCTAACTAAAATATAGCCTAACACGATAGTCAGGATTACAATCAGGACAATCTTAGTTTTTTTTGACATTTATTTTTTAGATGCAACAATGTTGCTCACAAAATCATCAAACAAATAACGCGCATCTAATGGGCCTGGGCAAGCTTCAGGGTGATATTGTACTGAAAATACAGGTTTGTTTTTAATGCGAATACCTTCAATGGTATTATCATTTAAATTAACATGCGTAATTTCGATATTTGGATTTTTGGCAATATCATCAGCATTTACTGTAAATCCATGGTTTTGCGAGGTGATTTCGCTTTTTCCTGTAATGATATTTTTTACTGGATGATTGATGCCACGATGTCCTGCATGCATTTTATAGGTAGAAATACCTTGAGATTGTGCTAATAATTGATGTCCTAAACAGATACCAAAAACTGGTTTTCCAGTAGCAACTACTTCTTTAATTAAAGCAATTTCATCTTTCATAACTCCAGGATCTCCAGGACCATTACTAAGCATAATACCATCAGGATTGAAATCTAAGATATCTTTGATACTAGATTTCATTGGAAATACTTTTAAGTAACATCCTCTTTCTGCTAAAGAACGTAAGATGTTTTTCTTTACACCAAAATCAATAACTGCTACTTTGTGAGCAGATGTGGGTTCTCCAAAATGATAAGCTGTAGTTGTAGCTACTTTAGAAGACAACTCCAAACCTTCCATTTTAGGAACTTTTGCTAATTGAGCTTTTAAGGCATCTAAGTCGGCATTATCAGAAGAGATGATACAATTCATAGCACCTTTATCTCTGATGTAACGAACAATTGCACGTGTATCAACATCGCTAATAGCCACAACACCATCTTTTTCAAAATAGTCTTGTAACGATTGTTGAGCGCGCTTACGAGAAAAACCATCATTAAATTTCTTGCATATCATTCCAGAAATTTTGATACTATCGCTTTCTACTTCACTAGCTTCAATTCCATAATTTCCAACATGTACGTTATTCATCACGATGATTTGTCCGAAATAAGAAGGGTCAGTATAAATTTCCTGATAACCAGTCATTCCTGTATTAAAACAAATTTCTCCGGTAGTAGTGCCGATTTTTCCTGCGGCTTTGCCTTCAAATACTTTGCCGTCTTCTAATAAAAGGATGGCTTTTGGCTTGGTTTGATATTTAAGTTGCATAGATTTTTAGAAAGATTTTTCTAAAAGTCAAAGGTGCGAATTATTTAAAGAATGAGAAAGTTTTGTTAATAGCTTTTTAAAAACTTGTAATGATAAGTTTAATCGGCTCTTTCAGAATTAAGGTTTTTTATAAAAAACTATAATTTTTCTTTTAAATACTTGGCAGTGTAGCTTTCCTTGTTTTTAGCAACATCTTCTGGAGTTCCTTGAGCTACGATGTTTCCACCTTCTTCACCGCCTTCTGGACCAATATCAATTATCCAATCCGCACATTTAATCACATCCATGTTATGTTCAATAACAATGATAGAATGACCTCTTTCAATTAATGCGTTGAATGATTTTAATAATTTAGCTACATCATGAAAATGTAAACCTGTAGTTGGCTCATCAAAAATAAAAAGTGTTTGTGTTGTTGAGCTTCCTCCAATTAAAAAAGTAGCCAGCTTAATACGTTGAGCCTCGCCACCACTCAATGTGCTGGATGATTGGCCTAGTTGTACATAACCCAACCCAACTTCTTGAAGTGGTTTTAATCGTTCAATAATGCGTTTACATATTCTGTCAGTTTCGTCTTGTGCAAAATATACAACAGCATCATCAATTGTCATTTCTAAAACATCAGCTATAGATTTTCCTTTATATAAAATTTCTAATGTTTCTGCTTTAAAACGTTTGCTATTACAAGCTTCGCAAGGCAATGATATATCTGCCATAAACTGCATTTCTACAGTAATAGTGCCTTCGCCTTCGCACACTTCGCAGCGACCACCATCCACATTAAACGAAAAATGAGAAGGTTTGTAATTGCGAACTTTTGCTAAAGACTGTTCTGAAAATAGATTTCGAATTTCGTCATAGGCTTTGGTGTAAGTAACAGGATTACTTCTTGATGATTTACCAATAGGGTTTTGATCAATGAACTCAACATGTTGAATTTCTTTTAAGCTTCCTGAAATTTTATCGCTTTTTACATTAGCGAAATAACCTTCTAAATGTTTTTTGACGTTAGGATATAATACTTTTTTTACCAAAGTAGATTTACCTGAACCACTTACTCCTGTAACACAACACAGAGTATTTAAAGGAAATTTAACTGTGATGTTTTTTAAATTATGATCGGTAGCATCTTTAATTTCAATAAACTCTTTCCATTTACGACGAGTTTTAGGCACATCAATGCTTAACTTATTGGTTAAATATTTAGCGGTAAAACTTTTAGAGTCTTTTAGTAAATCTTTTTGATTGCCTTGAAATACCAATGTTCCGCCGTTTGTACCAGCTTCTGGACCAATATCAATTAATTGGTCGGCAGCATTCATAATATCCTCATCATGTTCAACTACAATAACCGTATTACCTTGATTTTTTAAAGATTTTAGTACACCAATTAATCGTTCGGTATCTCTAGAATGTAAACCAATACTTGGCTCATCTAAAATGTATAAACTGCCTACTAAACTACTACCTAATGAAGTTGCTAAATTAATACGTTGACTTTCGCCACCGCTTAATGTATTAGCTACACGATTTAAACTTAAGTAGCCTAAGCCCACATCTAACAAAAACTGTAATCGACTGTTAATTTCAATTAATAATCGTTTGGCAATGGATGTGTCGTGTTCGTTTAATTTTAATTTTTTAAAGAAACTATGAATTTCTGAAACAGGCATTAAAACTAATTCAGAAATCCCCATATCGCCAACTTTCACATAATTAGCGTCTTTTCGTAAACGAGTGCCGTTACAATCAGGGCAGGTTGTTTTACCTCTATACCTTGCCAACATAACTCGGTATTGAATTTTGTAACTTTCTTTTTCTAACATTTTAAAGAAAGCTGTGATGCCTTCAAAGTATTCATTACCGTTCCATAGCAAGTTGTATTGAGCTTTAGTTAATTGGGCAATGGGTTTATGAATAGGAAAATCAAATTTGTGTGCACTTTTTACTAATTGATTTTTGTAATACGACATCGTTTCTCCATTCCAGCAAGCTACGGCATTATCGTAAACAGATATACTCTTATTGGGAATTGCCAAATCGGGGTCGATGCCAATGATACTTCCAAATCCTTCACATGTTTTACAGGCTCCAACAGGGTTGTTGAAGCTAAAGAAATTCATGTTAGGTTCTTCAAACGTAATACCATCTGCTTCAAATAAATTTGAAAAATGATGTTGATTGTATGCGCCATCTTTTTTTTCAATAAATACATCACACTCGCCATTGCCTTCAAAAAAAGCTGTTTGAACACTATCAGCTACACGATTTTGAAAATCTTCATCGGTAATATCCACAACAATTCTATCAATCAATAAAAATATAGTGTCGGTTTTTTTTGATTTCTTAGCATCAAAATCTGCTATTTTAATAATTTGATTATTTACTAAAATACGAGCAAATCCTTGTTGGTTAAGCAATTCTAAATGCTTTTCTAAAGTTCTATCTTTTGGTAAAATTAATTTTGAAAGAATTAAACACTTTGTGTCGTTGGAAAGAGTGTTTACAAAATCTACAACATCTGTTACTGAATCTCGTTTTACAATTTTTCCTGAAATGGGGCTATATGTTTTTCCTACACGGGCATATAATAATTTCAAGTAATCATAAATTTCGGTAATGGTTCCAACAGTGCTTCGAGGGTTACGGGAAATAACTTTTTGTTCGATAGCGATGGCTGGTGAAATACCTTTAATGTAATCTACTTTTGGTTTTTCTAATCTTCCTAAAAACTGACGAGCATAGGCAGATAAACTTTCTACATAACGACGTTGTCCTTCAGCATACAATGTATCAAAGGCTAAAGATGATTTACCAGAACCTGATAAGCCTGTTATTACAATAAATTTATTGCGAGGTAAAGCCACATCAATACCTTTAAGGTTGTGCATTCGAGCACCTTTGATAATGATGTACTCTTTTGGATTTAAGGAATTTATATCTTTTTCAGTAGCCAAAGTATGTAGATTAAAAACAGTATCAAATATAATAGATAGAATGATGAAAAAATCATTTAACTATTAACAAGAAAGCCAGTGTTTTAGTTTAAAAATTAAGTGAGTCGTTTTGAGATAATTTTTGAAATATTTCCAAAA
>JBBIUW010000128.1:0-6992 GCA_037440045.1 Sphingobacteriaceae bacterium | reverse complement strand
ATAATCTTTTGCAAGCTATAGTCTGCTCTTACAAATATATGTTGTGCTTTTTGATTAATATTTGATGCAAAGTAATCTCTAGCTTTATCAGTAGCTAGTTTAAAGCGTTCAAATGTAAATGGTTTTAATAAATAATCTAATGCATTTAAGTTAAACCCCTCTACTGCATAATCTGGACGAGAAGTAATAAAAATAACTAACGTGTTTTGCTTAATCTGTTTGTATAAATCAATCCCATTCAAATTAGGCATTTCAATGTCTAAAAAGATAATGTCAGTTGGAAATTTTTTTAAATATTTTAGACCCTCTTCTGCATTACCAAAAGTTTTTTCTAATGTAATTGTTTCAATCTCATTACAAAAGTTTTCAATTACTTTTAGTGCAATTGGTTCGTCATCTATTGCGATGGCTTTAATCATAAATGAATGTGTTTACAGTTGTTGATAGCACAATTGTTTTTGATTTTTAAAAAACTAGAAACCAGTTTTTTTCTTTATTTGATCAATAGGTTGAAGTCCTATACCTAAAAGAGCCGAAGCGTTGTTTGGAGACAAACACAAAACTTTATTGTATAAGGCTCTTGCTTCAGATGTTTTTCCTAAATAATAATTTGACCAAGCTAACATTAATAATCCATCCGTATCGCACGGGTAAAGTTTTACTATTTTTTCAAATCTGTTTAAAGCAGCTTGATAATCTTTTTTTTCATAATCCAATAATCCTATGTTATAATGAACATAAGTGTTATTTGGGTCGATAGCTAAAATACTCTCGTATGTTGCTTTTAAATCATTCTTGTTTCCTAAAGCAGCCAAGGGATATGTTATACCAAGTTTGGGTTCAATTGCATTTGGCTTTAATTCACTCGCAATTTTATAATAACCAGAAGATTCTATTTGTTGACCTGCTAAATAGCTAAGCCAACCAAGTCTTAAATTAAGTATATATGATGATTTATCATATACTTCTTTTAATAGCGCAATTGCTCCTTTATAATCAGATTTTTCACTTAATTCGTAGCTTTTAGTTAAATTGAGTAATAGTTTCTGATTATTAGTCATAGCTTTTATAGCAGTTAATCCCTCATTTGCTGATGCATCTTTTGGTGAATACATTAACACGGTATTAAAGTAGCTCTCAGCCTCAGAGTTCTTGCCAAGTTTTAAGTTTGCCCAGCCTAATAATAAATTATTGTCGTAATCAAACGGATATAGGCTAACAACTTTTTCTAAATATGGAATTGCATTCTTATAATCTTTGTTGTAGTAATAAAGCGAACCTAAATTTCCATTAATAACTTTATTATTGGGATCTATTTCCAGAATTTTTTTGTCTTGGTTAATTAAACTTTGAAAATCTTCCAATTGATATGCAGGAAAGCCAAACCCATAACGAGGTTCGATAGCATTTGGCATAATACTAATAGCTCTTTCGTAATAATGAATTGATTTTTTCTTGATGCCTGCTTTGTAATATAACCATCCTAGTCTTGCATTTATCTCGTATGATGAGCTATCGTTTAGTGCTAATATACTTTCTATGGCAGAAGAATACTCTGATTTTTTTTCTTGTTCAATACTTTTTGAAAAAGCAACTACAGTTTTATCTGTTTGAGAAAAAAAACTTAAACTATAAAATGTACTAACACAGAATATGGTTTTTGCTAATGTATGTTTCATAAAATTAACTTGATAGTTTATGGTAAATTTAAATAAAAAATAGCTTTTACCACCTCTAAATATAATCAATTTACCTCATTTTAAGTCTCCAATTTTCTAAAACACATTATTAAATAAAATAATGCTTTAGACTCCAAGTTGCTATAAATTCAGCTTAAAAAGTTCGATTAAATTAGGTTACCTTTGTTTGGTGTTATTATGAATCTAAAAATTGATACATTATCAAGAACGCAGGTTGCAGATGTGTTGAAAGGAATTGCCATCCTTTTAATGATACAAGTGCATATTGTGGAGCTATTTGCCTCACAAGAATTTTATAATAGCTCTTATGGACATATATTGTTGTTTTTAGGTGGTCCTCCAGTAGCACCTATTTTTATGACTGTTTTTGGTTATTTTGTTTTTGCTACAAATAAAACAACCTGGGAGCTAGCCAGTAGAGGCCTAAAAATATTTTTTTTAGGCATTGCGTTAAATTTAGCGTTAAATACTAACTTAATTTTTAAAGTATATCAAGGAGAGTTAAACCTAAATGCTTGGTCTTACGTATTTGGAGTAGATGCCTTGTTGTTTGCCGGACTTAGTTTAACGTTGATTGCTGTGTGTAGAAAAATGATTGAAAAGCATGTATTTATTGTGTTTGCCATTATTCCTATTATTTTGCTTTCAGGAGAATATATGACAGGGTATGTACCTGAAAACACTATTTTAAAATACATTTCTGCTTTTGTTTATGGAAGCACTGATTGGTCTTATTTTCCTTTATTACCTTGGCTGGCTTATCCTTTGTCTGGGGTAGTACTATATCAATTACATCAACGATTTGACTTCAGGTTTTTTTATTTACCAAAAACTAAGTTGTTATTTGGAAGTGTTTTTTTATTGTTTATGATATTTACTATCAAATATGCCATTGATGTCTCGTCTAATTTGAAAGAATATTACCACCACAGCTTGTTGTTTTTTATTTGGGTAATTTTATTTAGTTTGTTTTACGCATTACTAATTCACGAACTAAATAATCGTGTTGGTGAAAATGTAGCTTTTAAATATTTGAAATGGTTAGGTAAACACGTTACCATGATTTACGTAATACAATGGATAATAATTGGAAACATTGCTACAGAGATTTATAAAACAGTTTCAAGTCCTGTTTATTTAGCAATATGGTTTTTGGGAATTGTTTTTGTTACTAGCGGATTGACTTATTTAGTGCTGAAGTTAAAGACTCTCTCATCGAGCTGATAAGAAGGGTTTGTTAGCTAACGTTGTTTGGTCAAGGCGTACTTAGTATATTGCTAATAAAGTCTACCCAATTATATTTCGGGATTTCATTGTCAAGATAATAGTCGGGTTGTAAGCCTTTGCCGTCAATAGTAAAGTCAGGGATACGAAAGCTTTTAGATAAACAATAACCCAATTCTAAGTCATTGCAAGGAGATTTAACCGAAAACATATTAGAAATGTCAAGACTGCCGAAAGTTGTTGTGCCGAATAACTTTACTTTTTTACTTTGTTTAGCAGCTAAAATAAATTGCTCGGTAGTACTACCACAGCCACCATTTATTATGATACCAACTTTCTTTGGATATGTATACATTGTGTCAGAATTTTCGAAATTCACAATGCTAGTGTCGAGGTTAACAAATTTGCCTAAGTTTTTGTTTAATTTTTCAATGGCATTTTTTGCCCATTTTTTGTCATCGGCAGAGGCATCAGAGTCGTTTACAATTGCTTCCATTCTTTTATTGTTTAATGGGGTAGAAAGAAGTTCAACTCCAACAACTCTTATTGGGTTTGTATAAATAAGCGGAATAAGTTTTTCGTAGCTTGCATCATTTCCACCACCATTGTTTTGTAAATCAATTATAAGATTTTCAGTTTTAGTTATTGTAGGCAAATTTGCTGCTATAATGCTGTCTATTTGTTTTTTAGCTGAACCATCGAATGAAGGAATTCTAAGTACAACAGTTTTGTCTGATAGTTTTTCGAAAATTGGAATGTTTGTCGATTGATATTTTAGATACCTTTCAATTGAAATGTCTGTAGGAAATATTGGAGAAAGTCTTTTTAAGAAAACAAACTCCATAGATAAATAATTATTCCCTATCAAATTCACTCTCTTTATTTCACTTGCAGAATGATTTTGCATAAAATACGTTGCTGAAAGTTTACCGTCATCGTTTTTGATTTTAAATTTCACTTGAGTTTTACTCCAATAAATTCCGTCTGCTTCAATTACAAAACCAATATATTCATTATTTATTTTTCTTATGCCAATTTTATATGGTGGGGAACTCCAAATACCCTCAAGGCTTGGCGCTTTCAACTGAGATATGTAAGCATTGAATTCTTTTTCATTATAGGCGTATTTTTCCCAGTCTTTAAACTGTTTTCGGATTTTGTCATTGTCTACCTTTCCCTTTTGAGTAGATTCTTTCTTTGAAATTGATTTCAACCATAAATGTCCTTTGCGAAAATAGCGCAACCATTCTAAAAGGGATTCGGCACAAAGTTCTTTGTCTGTAATAGTTTTTACTTTTTCGATATAAATATCTGTGTGTTTTTTATAGTCAGCTTCGCCTTTATTGTTAATTACATATTGAAAGCCCGCATCATTTTTCTCGAAAGTTTCTTTTAGCCAAGCGAAGTTGTCTGCACAACTACAATTTTGACTGAATATCATCTTTGATAGCAAAATTGTCGAGATGATTAGGAGTTCTTATTTCATAATTTGTCTACTGTTAGTTTGTTGTACTACAATGCCTATGACGTTTTCAAGCTACCAGTTTGCGTTTTGAAACAGTATCTACCGAAAACGATATTTAAAGATACTAATGTTTGTTGCTTTTGCAAAACGAAAATACTTTTCGCTATGGTTACTGAGCTTGTCGAAGTAAGCGACCTTAACTTTGCAAATGCTTTGCCTTCCGCCCGCACAAGATTTAGCTGTTGTTTGCCCTCGTTATTTATTGTTCACCCTTGCTAGAATGACAAATATTTCAGGATATTCTATTGAATATTTAATTTCATATTGTTGTCCGACTACGTAACTTTTTTTATAATTAAAAACGTCTCGCTCTATCACATTGTTGTCTGCCATGTAACTGATAACAGCGACTGAGTGCCCACCGTTACGTCCAGTTCTTTGTGTTATTTCTTTAACTGTAGCAACTGTTATTTTTGTCGGTTGAGTGTCTAATATGTTTTGCTCTCTGTTGTTTGCCATGTTGTCAAACAGCATAACATTTGAAAACACAAGTCCACAAAATAGAGCAATAACTGAAGTTCTCTTTGTTTTTTGAATAAACCATTTTGATTTATTTGCCTTGTACTTAACAGTTTTTTCACTTAATAATGTTTGACCAGCAAATGAAAACATAAGAATGACCCAACCGATAAACATAATAAAATAAGAAAATCCGTTAACTATTCCATTGTCTTTGTAACCTTGAAAATAAAACCATGTAGAACTTATCAAAACACAAATGAGTCCGATAATTATGAATTTTAGTTTTAATGTCATGGGTCTATAATAATAGGGCATAACGGTTTGCAGCTACCGGTAGTGCGGTTTGAAACACTGTCTACCGAATGCTTATTTAAAGATACAATGTTGCTAGGCAATTGCAAAGAAAAAATTTAAGACTTTTCTACCGCTTTTGCATCCCGATAGATATCGGGAGATATGATGTCTGCAAGGTTTGAGCTAGTGTGTTATGCGGTCGGCTTTTCATTATTTAAGTTTAGTCTTTTATATTGTCTATTGTTAACTTTTTGAATTATATAAATAAAGATTAAAACAAAAATAAAACCTTCAATTGTCCCCACCCAAAATGAGTTGTCACTCATTGGCAATAATATTTTATTTATACTAGGTGTCCTTGCAACTACTTCAGCAAAAAAGGCAGCCCACAAACCTAAAGCAGCACCAACCATTCCTTTGATGTGAGTTTTCAATCTTGCTTTACCAACGGTTTTAAATAAGAATGGCTTAATGCCTAAAAAAAGATAGAATAATGAAAATGGTATTAAGTAATGAAACGGTCCGAATGCCATACCCATTTCGTGAACAAATAATGCAGACATATTTACAAGCAATAAAATAGGAATAAATATATAACCTGCAAGTTTATGTGTCTTAGACCCTGGTTGTAAAAATAAAATACCTAAACCTAATATTAGTCCGATTGTCGCAGTAACGAAATGTGTCAACCCGAAAATAGTGTTTGAAGTTAACCAATGTTGATTTATGTAGTCCATTTATTTGTGTCGTTTATTTGTCGTAGTGTATTGTCTTTAAGCTGCTGTATAAAGGTTTCAAGCCCACTATATTTATTTTATTGGTTTTTAATGGTTACAATTGTAACAAGTGGTTTTACTTATTTAATTGAGTACACAAAAGATAAATATCGCTATAAATAATTATTAGATGTTATAAATAGCGATATATTATAAAAATAAATTCTACTGCTTTAAAATTTTTATTTTTTGATTTCCTATTTCTAAAAAATAGAAACCTGAATTTAAGTCTGAAATATTTATTTTTTCGTATTCGTTATTTGTGATTGAAATTTCTTTTATTAAATCTCCCAGCACAGAATAGATTTTAAGACTGTTGAATGGTTTATTGTATAAGCCTGTAATATTTATTTCTGAATATACTGGATTTGGATAAACATTAATTTTAGAATAACTATTCTCTTGAACACTTGTTACTATTGGTGCTTGTCCACAATTCCACTGGCTAAAATCTGTTGATTGAGTAGTTCTCCATGTATTAAAGGCGGTTTGTTTTTGTGATATAGTTGCCCAAACAATTGTTCCTAACATATTGTTTAACGAATCAATAACTGTTGTTAATCTTTGACGATAATTTGTAGAAGAATAATGTTTAAAGTTTGTCATGATAGAGGCAACATAAAATTTATTTGATGGGTACGCCCCAGTTTGTAATTTATTTGTTATATCTCTAAAGTAGTTTACAATCCATTGAACAGAGACGTTGCTATCTGGAATTTGTGGAGAACAACCGTTACCTTGAAGCCATGCGTTTGTTGCAGAAGGTGTATGTGTATAAAAGCCAATAGAATCATTTGCGTTTGTTGGTTGCCATATACCATAATTATTTGCATCATGTTTGTGAGGAGGACTACTTCCTGGTCCCCACATTACCTGAGCTTTCCATGGTTTATGAAATCTAGCGCCAGAATAATTTACATTTTGATAAAGTGTCCAATCCTGTCCTGTAAACGGATTTGGTGTTGCGCTTTGAGTCCAACATAAGAAACCACCTAAATTATGTGAAGCAAC
>JBBIUW010000127.1:0-7014 GCA_037440045.1 Sphingobacteriaceae bacterium | reverse complement strand
TCAAGTAATTGATTACGCGGTCCCTCCCGCAAAGAAAACCTATCCTCCGCGGACATTATTTGCAATGTTAGCAGCTATTTTTGTATCAAGCGGATTTTTATTCTTTGAGTTCATGATGAAACAAATCAATCATTCATCAAACCCCAAAATTGTAAATCTGCGACAAGAATTCTTTTTAATGTTTCCATTTAGAAAAAGACACTAACACTGTTTTTAGAAAGAAAAATGGCGACTATTTTTGCGAAGTTCATGAAAAAAGCAGCGTTGTTGTTATTTATTAACCTTTTTTTTCTGTTTGTAATTATTATCAGTGGTGCAAAAACTTATTTGATCGTTGTTTTGGGATTTTTACCGATTTTGTTTTTTTGTCTTCATAATTTTAAAATACTTTTGTTAATACTACCTGTTTTGTTTTTTATTAAGGCAAACTTATTAATTTTTAGTGTATCAGAGATTTTTGTCAGTTTCATCGTTTTATCTTTCTTTTTGACGCATACGAACATTGCGCTAAGTGATTTTAAAATACCAATGTTCAAATCTTTTTTTCTTTATTTGGGAATTTTATGTCTTTCAATTGTTAAATCAGCAAACATTGTATTAGCAACAATCAGTATTAATCATTATTTACTATTCCTTGGGTTGATATGTGTTCTGTATGCTTCTGCAGAAGACGTTCATGCTATTGAAAGAACAATATGGGTCTATTTAAGTATGTTGTTGATAAATACAATTTATGTTTTTTCCCAAGTTATGGATAAGCCAGGAAGGGCTTTTGGTTTCGCTGGAATCATGTATGTTGATTACGTAAGTCTCGGAATTATTTTTTCATTGGTGTTAATTATCTTAAGCCAGACAATATGGGAAAAAATATTTTATTCCAGTCTTATGTTTCTATATACTTTTGGTTCTATCCTAACGCAAACAAGAAATACATGGATTTCAACCCTCATGACATCAGTTATTGTTTTTTTATTCATTGCCATAAAACGAGAATATTTTGAAATCAAAAAAACATTATTGAAACGCTTATTGGTCATCTTTGTTTTTTTGATAGGGATGGTAACTGTTGTTGCGGTATCCTTTAATCCTAAAACATTTTCCAGGTTAACGGCAGCTGAGCAAACAATTCAGGGCCAAATAACTGAAGAAGGTCAAATCAACAATTCATTTATTTCGCGAGTTCTTATTTGGCACACCGCTTACAATGCATTTATTGCCAATCCAGTTTTTGGCATCGGAGCGTATTCGTTTCCGTTCTCATCACAAAACTATTACACGATAAATAAATATTTGTTTAAGATCTATGTCGAAAATTTAACACCGCACGAAACATTTATTGCAGTGGCTGTAGAAACTGGGATTGTTGGACTAATAGTGTTTAGTGCTTTCTATTTTTTACTGTTTAGGCATGTTTTTAAAAATATAACTAAATTCACCAATAAATCTGACAAGCGAATGAGTTTGTTATTAGGCTCAGGGATAATTTATTGTTTAATCTCAATGATATCAACAGACGCGTGGTTATGGGGGCATGGAATAATATTATTGGGTGTATTGATAGGATTTTTCTTTGGCCTTGGTCGTAAATCCCCTCTTTCTTCCGCATCATGAAAAAAATATTTTTCTTAAACTCTACTATTGGTGTAATGCAGGTTGTTATCGGCGCCTTATTATATCTAATTACAATTCCGATTTTCTTAAAATATTTAAATAGTGAGTTATATGGAATATATGCCTTAATCTCTACATTGGGATCGGTGAGTTTTTTTATCAATTTTGGTTTTAATCTTTCTATAATTAAGTTTGTTGGAGAACAGGGGCCCGGAACTGAATCTGATAAAGATATATTACTTGCATTTTTTATCGCGCTATTTCTTGTTTGTTGTGTCGCTTGTTTTGCCATCGCATTTAGTCAACAGATTTTAAATCAATTTCTTTTTATCCCAGATAAATATCTTACTTATGATACTTTTCAGTTATTTAAATTAACAGTTCTTGCAAATGTATTGTTATTCGTCGGTCAGATACCAATTGCTGTTATAGATTCTCAACAAAAAATCTATCTTTCAAACCTATTGCAGGTGGGATATGTCATAATTAATAGAATAAGTATGATTATTGTAGTTATCCAAGGAGGCGGGCTATTAGAAATTGGCATCATGAATTTACTTTCAACAGTAATTTGGTTTTTTTGTTTAATTATCACTTTTGCAAAGGTTTGGCATTTTACTTCATTAAATGGATTTTTTTATGGCTTCCGCCTCAGGTTAAAAAAACATTTTTCTTTCGGGGGCAAAGTATATATGACTTCTATTTCAGGTTTTTTTTATGAGCCTTTTGCAAAAATTTTAATAGGAAAATATATCGGCTTGGTGGAGGTAGGAATATTTGATATTGGATTTCGAATTAAGACTTTGGCCTGGAATATTATAGAAAAATCATTATACCCCTTAGTGCCTATAATTGCAGGAGGTGAAAAACCCTATGATTCAGAAAAAATTATTGATTGGATCTCTAGGAAAATATTTTATGTATTTGTTCCTCTTATAGGTGTTTCGAGCTTTATAATTTCCCCCCTAATTAAATTATGGATAGGTCCAAACAATTCTGGAGTGGAATTTACAGCACGTGTTTTATTGTGCGGATATCTGTTTACTGCAGCGGGTATCCCTATTTACCTGTTTCTAATATTAAAAGGTCATGTTGAAAAAACGCTTTATATCCAATTGTTAAACGCGATTTTTAGCGTTTTATTCTTCTTGATTTTTGTGCCTCATTTTGGTTATCAAGCGGCTGTTTTTTCATTTGTAGGGGCTGTCTTGTGCACACATCTTCTATTATTGTATTTTCAAAAAAATCTTATAGGCAGTAATATTTTTTATCCGTTAAATCCAATACTAAAGTCAGCAATAGCATTCGGTATAATTGTGTCGGCAAATGTAATAATATCCATTGTTTTCTTTAAAACATTTCAACTTTTGGTTGCATATTTTTTCGTAGATGCTATTTTATTTATATTTTTAATAAACAAATTTAATATTTTTACTCTGAATGATCTTAAAATAATATTTGGAAATAAAATTAAGACTAAAAATATTCAACAAGAAATATTTTTCCATTAAGAATAAAATGATTGGTCATATTATAAATTCTTTTCTAAGCTATTTTGACCTTGAATTAAAACGTCAAGAGACAATAAATAATCTAATTGCTAAGGGGAAATATAGATGGCTCCAAAATTATGGAATAAATTCAATTATTGATGTTGGGGGTAATACGGGGCAATTTGTATTACTGATATCGCAGATTATTCCCAACGCGAAAAATTATTCTTTTGAACCGCTGAAAGAATGTTTTCAAAACCTTGTTTTGCTAAAAAAAAAGATTCATTATTTAGAATGCTTTAATTTCGCATTAGGCGATGAATCTGGAATTTGTTCGATTTACAGGAGTGAATTTTCAGCAAGTTCTTCTCTGTTGCCGATGATGGATTTACACAAATCTGCATTCCCTCACACCGCGGTTAATACAACTCAACAGATTTCAATAAGAACACTTGATGACGTATTCCCTCTACTTAGTGTGACTCGAAAGATATTACTAAAAATTGATGTGCAGGGATTTGAATTGAGGGTGTTACGAGGTGCCTCTCGCTCCTTGGCAACAATTGATCTAATTATTATTGAATTAAGCTTCAAAGAATTATACGGTGGGCAGCCACTATTTCACGAAATTTATTTGTTTCTAATTTCTAAGGGATTTTGTTATCGTGGAAATTTCGACATGATTAATCATCCACAAACAGGTGAATGTCTTCAAGTTGACGCTATTTTTGAAAGGTGTTACTAATGAGGGCAATCCATGGATAGAGCAAAAAAAATATTACGACATATCAAACCAGATTCTCAAATTGGACTGGAAATCGGTCCGTTAGATAAACCCATGGTAACTAGAACGATGGGCACCATTCGATATGTCGATCATGCAACAACCAAACAATTAAAAGAAAAATGTTTACCATGGGGTACGATTGATGTTTCTAAAATTGTCGAAATCGATTACGTTTGGGGAAAGAAGGATCTCAAAGAATTAACTCAGAGTGATTTACCGTTTGATTATGTAATTGCCTCTCATGTTATAGAACATGTTCCAGATTTTATTGGGTGGCTTAAAGAGATTAGAAGTGTTTTGAAAATTGGTGGGATTCTCTCACTTGCCATCCCAGATAAGCGGTTTACTTATGACTATTTCAGGCAATTAACCACTACATCAGAAATCATAGAAGCATATTTGCAAAAGCGGAAAGCTCCTTCGCTGAGGCAGATATTTGATTATCATATAAACTTTGTCCGAAGGAATGGAGATTTTTCATGGCGAGTAAATGGGTTGATTAATGAATTGATCAATGAACATTCTATGCAGAAAGCATGGGTCGTAACCCATGATGCATATAACAACAATGAATATGTTGATGTTCATTGTTGGGTGTTTACTGAGATTTCTTTTTTCAAATTATTGGAAGAAATAACTCGACTTGAATTGTTTGATTTTAAAGTGAAAGAGTTCTTTAAAAGAGATGGTCATGAATTTTATGTAACATTAGAAGTTATTGACCAAAATTTAGGTTTTCAAGAGCGGTTGAAGATTCAGTTGGATAGTATGAATGCTGTATTAAAACAATTGTCAAACCCATTCAATAAAATGCTTTTTGACTATACAACTTGGAAGGTAGTCCATCTGTTGCGATTAATAAAAAGAAAAGTTTACCAGACTCATTTTCTCAGAAAAGCAAAGAAAATTTGATAAACCAAAATTTAATAGATATGGATAGGCCTTTAGTTTCCGTACTAATTTCAACCTATAATTCAGAGAAGTATATCACCGGGAGAATTGAAGATTTAATTGCACAATCAATTTTCAAGAAGATTGAAATTATAGTGATTGACAGTGGTTCTCAACAATATGAAGGGTCAATAGTAAAGTCATTTATAAATAGATATTCGAATATCAAATATATAAGAACGGATAAGCGAGAAACAATTTACAAGGCTTGGAACAGGGGGATAAAAATCTCCTCGGGGACGTATATAACAAATGCAAATACCGACGATCGATTAAGATATGATGCGCTTGAAATTCTCTCTGATACTTTGGAAAAAGATCATCGAATTGGACTTGTTTATGCTTACCAGTATGTAACACCAGTCCCAGATATTCCTTTTGATAAAAATAACAGTAAAAATAAAAAAATAGCTCCACCATTTAACAGACTCAATTTATTTTTTGGATATTTTATTGGATCGCAGCCAATGTGGCGGGCTAGTTTACACTTTAATGATGATGTCTGGTTTAATGAAGATTATGAGGTGGCAGGCGATTACGATTTTGCCTGCCGTGTTGCTGAGAAAACAAGAATTCAATTAATTCCAAAATATCTCGGTACATACTTCAAAGCAACTGACAATTCGAATAAAGAATTTTTAAATTTAAATAAAACCCGATTAGAATCACTTTCTATTCAAATACTGTATGCCAAAAGATACATTGCATCCCTCTCCGATGCAAAACAGAAGCAGTTAACGAGGATGGTGATTCACAAGTTGTTGTTTCCCGCAATCTTTTTTAAAATCATTTATAAGTTGTATCCAACGAACATGATTTACTCTAAGATGCAATGGATTTGGTTGGCGTCAATGATTGCTGAAAGTAAAAACGATTTTGCTAAGGCTTTAAAGTATTGTGAACCCTTTAAAAAAAATAGCAATGCAATACTAATTCAATACCAAATTAAAAGATTGCAGGAAATTTTGCATTGAACCGAAATGATATTGGTATAGGGATAATCACCTGTAATAGGGAACTACTTTTTAAGCAATGCCTCGATTCCATCCCAAACATTGGACAAATTATTGTAATTAATGATGGCCAACTTTATAATATACAATTCCCATCCAAAGTCAATAAGGTTGTCCACCATAAAAAGAACGTTGGTGTTGGTGCATCAAAAAATGAAGGGCTAAAATATTTATTAGAAGCAGGGTGTAAACATATTTTCCTCATTGAAGATGATGTTGAAGTTATTAATCCTATCGTGTTTGAAAAATATATTAAGGCTTCTGAACTAACGGGATTAATGCACTTTAATTTTGCTTATCATGGTCAAGGAAATATGGATATCAATGGCAAGCCCTATCCCAAAAAAATTATCAATTATGGTAACGATGTTTCAATATCATTTCATGGACACTTGTCAGGTGCCTTTTCTTACTATCAAGCGGATGCGCTGTTAGAGGTTGGTCTTATGGATGAATTTTATAGAAATGCTTATGAACATCTTGATCACACACTTTCATTTAGCGATAAGGGGTTTTATTCACCATTCGGATGGTTTGCTGATATTGAAGATAGTTTTTTACTAATTCGTGATCTTGATACCGACTTGACACAAAGTGTAATACGGAAAAATAAAATACTTTTTCTGATTAGATATCGCTTATACTCTTATTATTTCCGATTTAAAAGAGGTAATTTTGTTGAACAAATGCCAGTTGTGTCAGAAATTGAATTAATGCAAACGCTTAGGTCAATCCAACAACGTTACACATCTAATTTATCAATTTGAACTACGAACCTATTTCTAACCTCTCTTCAGTAATTGTTCTCTTCCACCCTCAAGATGATGTATATGATAATATTAGAGCGTTATCGGACAACTCGTCAAAAGTTTATGTAATTGATAATTCTGTTAAAAAGAATATTAACTTAATTACAAAAATTTCTCATATTTCTAATATTGAATATGTTGATAATAAAAAAAATCTTGGAATTGCAACAGCATTAAATATCGCAGGGAAAAGAGCGATTGAAGATGGTTATTTGTTTCTTTTAACAATGGATCAAGACAGTAAAATTACCGAGGGAATGGTAAAAAAACTATTTGAGGAAATTAAAAAGGACGATTCCATTGGAATTGTCGCGCCTCAATATCATTTGCTTGGAAGGGACTCTCTAGCA